>NZ_JBVAPG010000191.1:0-13890 GCF_055413685.1 Bradyrhizobium sp. LeoA1Lang
CCCCACCCCCCCACACCCCCCCCCCCCCACCCTCTCCCCCCCCCCCCCCCTCTCCTTTTTTGTTGGTTTTTGGGGTTTTTTCCTGTGGGGGCCGGGGGTTTGTGTTGGGGGGGAAACCCCCCCGCCGCCCCACCCCCCCCCCACCGATTGTGGGGGGGGCCCCCTTCGGCTCCCCCCACCCTACGGCAGCTTGTCCAACACCAGCCGCATCCCGTCGTACCCCGGCACCACGCCGGCGGGCAGCTTTTGCCGCAACGCCTCATAGTCGAGGTCGGCGTGCATGTTGGTGATGACGGCACGCTTCGGCTTGAAGCGGTCGATCCATGACAGCGCGTCGGCCACGCTGAAATGGCTGGAATGCGTCACATAGCGCAATCCGTCGACGATCCAGAGATCGAGGTTCTCCAGCGCCGGCCAGCTTTCCTTGGGAATGTCGTGGAGATCTGGTGTGTAAGCGGCGCCGCCAACGCGAAAACCGAGCGCGGGGATCCTGCCGTGCTGGACCAGGAAGGCGGAAAGCTTGACCGGACCGCCCTTCCCCTCGGTTGTATGGCTCTCGCCCGCCTCGATGCCGTGACGCGTCAGGATCGGCGGATAGTCGCTGCCCTCGGGCGAGATGAAGCAATAGGAGAACCGCGCCATGATGTCCTTGGCGGTCGACTGATTGAAGTAGACCGGAATGCGGCGGCGCTGATGCATCACCACCGAGCGCAGGTCGTCGATGCCATGGGTCTGGTCGGCGTGCTCATGAGTGAGAAAGACCGCGTCGATGTGATCGACATTGGCGTCGATCAGTTGCTCGCGCAGGTCGGGCGAAGTGTCGACCACGATCCGCGTCGTGCCATGCGCGCCGTTGCGCTCGACCAGCAGCGAGCAGCGGCGGCGGCGGTTCTTCGGATTGTTCGGATCGCAGGCGCCCCAGCCGAGCGCCGGGCGCGGCACGCCGGCGGAGGAGCCGCAGCCCAAAATCGTCAACGTGATCGTCATGCCGCCTCTTTCGGAGCCGGCACTTTCGAGAACAGCCGGAAGAAGTTTTCGGTGGTCTGCCGCGAGATGTCTTCCAGCGAAACGCCGCGCGTTTCGGCGAGGACCTTGGCGACCTCGACCACGTAGGAAGGCTCGTTGCGTTTGCCGCGGAATTTGCCGGGCGCGAGATACGGCGAGTCGGTCTCGACCATGATGCGATCATCAGGCAGTTCGGCCGCGAGCGCTCGCAAGGCCTCTGATTTCTTGAAGGTCAGGATTCCCGTGAAGGAGATCGACAGACCAAGCGAGATCGCTTTCATCGCGAGCTCACGCCCGCCGGTGTAGCAATGCAGCACCGCCTTGAACGGTCCCTTCGCCACCTCGTCTTCCAGGATGCGGCCGCAATCCTCGTCCGCCTCGCGGGTATGGATCACGAGCGGCAGGCCGGTCGAGCGCGCAGCCGCAATATGTGCGCGAAAGCCGCGCTCCTGCGCCTCGCGCGAACCGTGCTGGTAGAAGTAGTCGAGCCCGGCTTCGCCGAGCGCCACGACCTTCGGATGCCTGGTCAGCTCAATCAGTTCGGCCGGCGGAATGCCGTCTTCCTGGTCGGCCTCATGCGGATGCGTACCGACCGAGCAGTAGACGTTCGGAAAGCGTTCGGCGATCGCAAGCAGCGCATCGAGCCGCCGAACCCGGGTCGAGATCGTGACCATGCGCCCCACGCCCGCGCTCTCGGCCCGCGCGACGATGGCGTCGAGATCCTCGGCAAAATCCGGAAAATCCAGGTGGCAATGGCTGTCGACCAGCATGTTCTTCCAACCGCTCAATCGGCCTTTGGTTCGACGTAGCGCGGGAACACGCCGACCGGCGGCGGCAATTGGACGCCCGGTCTAAGCCGCTCGCCGAAGGCAGCGAATTGGCGAGACCTCTGATCATCCCCAGCGACGCCCAGACTGTCGAGCAGCTTGGCCGAGGCTTCCGGCATCACCGGCTGCGTCAGGATCGCGATCTGGCGCACGACTTCCGCGGTCACATACAACACCGTCTTCTGCCTGGCAGGATCGGTCTTGGCCAGCGCCCACGGCGCTTCGCCCGCAAAATAGCGGTTGGCTTCGGCCACCACGGCCCACACCGCGTTCAGCCATTGATGGATCTGCTGGGTCGCCATCGCGTTTCGCGACGCCTCCAGCATGTTATCTGCCTGCGCCAGGATCGCCTTGTCGTTATCGGAGAACTCGCCGGGCTCCGGCAGCACGCCGCCGAGCTGCTTGGCGATCATCGACAGCGAACGCTGCGCCAAATTGCCGAGATCGTTGGCGAGGTCGGCATTGATGCGCGCGACGATGGCCTCGTGGCTGTAGTTGCCGTCCTGTCCGAACGGTACCTCGCGCAGGAAGAAGTAGCGAAGCTGGTCGACGCCGTATTGGTCGGCGAAGTCGAAGGGATCGACGACATTGCCGACCGACTTCGACATCTTCTCTCCCCTGCTGAACAGGAAGCCGTGGGCATAGACGCGCTTCTGGACGGGGACGCCGGCCGACATCAGGAAAGCGGGCCAATACACCGCGTGGAAGCGGATGATGTCCTTGCCGATGATGTGCACGTCCGCCGGCCAGTAGCGCCAGTTCGGATCGGCCTCGTCGGGAAAGCCGACACCGGTGATGTAGTTGGTGAGCGCGTCGACCCAGACGTACATCACGTGCTCGGGATCGTTGGGCACCTTGACACCCCAGTCGAAGGTGGTGCGCGAGATCGAAAGATCCCTCAGCCCGCTCCTGACGAAGCTCATGACTTCATTGCGGCGCGAGTCAGGCCCGATGAAATCGGGCTGGCTTTCGTAGAGATGAAGCAGCCTGTCCTGGTACGCCGACAGCTTGAAGAAGTAGCTCTTCTCCTCGACCCACTCGACCGGCGTGCCCTGTGGGCCGCGGCGGACATTGTCCTCGCCGACGACGGTCTCGTCCTCGGCGTAATAGGCCTCGTCGCGCACCGAATACCAGCCGGCATAGGTGTCGATATAGATATCGCCATTTTGCTGCATGCGATTCCAGATCGACTGCACCGAGCGGTGATGTGCCGGTTCGGAGGTGCGGATGAAGCGGTCGAACGAGACGTTCAGCCGCTCGTCCATCTCCTTGAAGCGGGCGGCGTTGCGGGTGGCGAGCTCGGCCGGGGTCAGTCCCTCGCTTTGCGCGGTCTGGATCATCTTCTGGCCGTGCTCGTCGGTGCCGGTCAGGAAGAACACGTCCTTTCCGTCGAGCCGCTGGAAGCGCGCCAGCGCATCCGTCGCGATCGCCTCGTAGGCATGGCCGATATGCGGCTGACCGTTCGGATAGGCGATCGCAGTCGTGATGTAGAACAGGTTGCCCCGAGCGGTCGGTGCAGGCGCGAGGTTAGCGGCGGGAGCGGCTTGCGCCGGCTTCGGCTTTGGCTTCGGCACCTTCTTCACCACCGGCGCGGGCGCGGGTGTGCTGGCCTGCTGCGGAGGAGAAATCGGCTTTTCCGGCGCAGCCTTCTTCGCGGTCTTTGCGGATTTTTTCGCGGGCTTCTTGGTCTTGGCAGCCGCTTTCTTGGTCGTTGCTTTCTTGGCAATTGCCTTCTTGCCCGCGGCTTTCTTGACAGCCGTTTTCTGCGTGGCAGCTTTCTTCTTGGCAGCCTTCTTCACGGCCTTCTTGGTCGTCTTTTTCGCCTTCTTCGCAGGGGCCTTCTTCTTCGCGCGCGTCTTCACCGCGGCCTCGGCGGCGCGGCGTGCTGCCTTCTTCGTCTTTTTCTTCTTCGAAGCTTTCCGGGCCACAACGAATTCCTCAAGGTGCAGTTCAAGCGAAAATGATCGGGATTGGTGAAACGGCGGATTACCGCACGGCTTCCGCGAGCATCGAAAACACCGAGAATACCAGCGGTTTGCGTTCCAGATTGTATGCTTCGGTATCGCGCGCGGCGAGGACGATCTTTTCCCATACCTCCGCCAGCCGTGCAAGGCGCGGCAGATTGGCGTTGGGATCGCCCGTGCGCAGCTTGTCGCTGATCCAGCGTTCGACGCCCTCGATAAAAGCCGCGAGCGCCACGCGATCGCTGAGGCCGAGCGCATCACCGAGCGCATGCAGTTCACGCGGATCGACCTGCGGCAATGTCGCAAGCAGGGCTGCGGTCTTCTGCTGCAGCTTCAGCGCGTCGCCGCCAAGCAGGTTCAGCGCCCGCGCCACGCTGCCCTCCGCCGCCGCGGCGGCCTCGAGCAGCGCCGGATCGTCGGGTGCCATTTCGGTGGCCGCGGAAGCGGCGCGGATCACGTCGTCGGTATCAAGCGGCCTGAGCAGCAATTTGCGGCAGCGGGACAGGATCGTCGGCAGCACCCGCGACGGCGCGTGGGTGACCAGCAGGAACAGCGATTGCTGCGGCGGCTCCTCGAGAATCTTCAGGAGCGCATTGGCGGCATTCGGATTGAGCTCGTCGACCGTGTCGACGATGCAGACGCGCCAGCCCTCGACCGCCGCCGTCGAGCCGAAGAACGAGATGGTTTCGCGCGTCTCATCGACCGTGATCACCGTCCGCAGCACGCCGCGGTCGTTGAGCCCGCGCTCCAGCACCAACAGCCCGCCATGGGCGCCCGCCGCGACCTGCCTTGCCACCGGTTCGTGCGGATCGACCGCCAGCGTCTCCGCCTGCTGCACGGAAGGCGCGAGCGGATGGCGGTGCGCCAGCACGAAGCGCGCCATGCGATAGGCCAGCGTCGCCTTGCCGATGCCCGCCGCGCCGCCGATCAGCCAGGCGTGCGGAATGCGGCCCGAGCGATAGGCCGCGAGCAGCGCTGTCTCCGCCTCGCGATGCCCGAAGAAATCGGGCGTCTCGCGCGGATGCCGAACCGCGAGTTCCTGCTCGACCTTGCGCGCGCTCATGCGTGGCTCGCCGCCGGAAATGCCGTGAGGAGATGCTCGCGCAGCACATTCCAGATGCGCTCGGCGACCGCATCGGCGTCGGCATCGGCATCGATCAGCACGCAGCGCTGAGGATCTTCGACCGCAAGCTGCTTGTAGGCCTCGCGCAAATCCTGATGGAACTGGACGTCCTCGGACTCGAAGCGATCGGGTGCCGCATTGCCGCGGCGCGCCGCCGCCCGCTTCAGGCCGACTTCCACGGGCACGTCGAGGATGAAGGTGAGGTCCGGCTTGAGGTCGCCGATGGTGACGCGCTGCATGGCGCTGACGAGGCCGGGCGGCACCTGCCCTAGCCGGCCCTGATAGACCCGCGTCGAATCGAAGAAGCGGTCGCAGAGCACCCAGATGCCCTGGTTCAGCGCCGGCAGGATCACGGTGCGGACATGGTCGTCGCGTGCGGCCGCGAACAGCAGCGTCTCGGCGTCGGGCCCGAGCAGCTTGCCCATGCCCGACAGCAGCAGATGGCGGATGATCTCGGCGCCCGGCGAGCCGCCTGGCTCGCGGGTGACGATAGTGCGCAGCTTGGCCCCGTTCAGCCGTTCGGCGAGCCGCTTAATCTGGGTGGATTTTCCGGACCCCTCGCCGCCTTCGAACGTGATGAAGCGCCCGCGCAAGGATGATCGCTTGACCTTAGCCTTTGCCATGTCAGAGCTTCTCGACGCCCGCGCGGAACATGCCGATGACCAGCTCCTGGGCGCCGTCGAGCGCCCGGCGCACAGTCGATCCCGTGCCGATCGCGTCCGCCGCGTAGACCGGCGTTTCCACGGCAAGATTGCCGCTCCGCCAGACCCTGACGACGCCGATCTGTTGCCCGGCCTGGATCGGCGCCCGCACCGGGCCGTTATAGACCACGCGCGCAAGCAGCTTCTCATTGCCGTTCTTCGACACCATCACCTTGATCGGTTCGGGGCTCGTCAGCTTCACCGAGCGGCTTTCCCCGCCGAACACCCGGGCGTAACCGATGGTCTGGTTGGCGGCGATCAGCGTGCGGGTCTCGAAGCTGCGGAAGCCCCATTCCAGCATCTTCTTGGCCTCGCTCGCACGGTCATCGGCGTCCTCCAGCCCGTTGACCACCACGATCAGCCGCGTGTCGTTCTGCACGGCCGAGCCGACCATGCCGTAGCCGCCCTCCTTGGTGTAGCCGGTCTTGAGGCCATCGGCGCCGTTCAGCGAGTTCAGCAGCGGATTGCGGTTGAGCTGGCGGATCTTGTTCCAGGTGAATTCCTTCTCGCCGAACAGTTTGTACATGTCGGGATAGGTCAGGATGATGTAGCGCGCGAGCTTCGCCAGCTCGCGGACGGTCATCTTGTTGCCGGGGTCGGGCAGGCCGTTGGAATTGGCGAAGGTCGATTTGATCAGCCCCAGCTCCCGGGCGCGCTTGGTCATGACGTTGGCCGCGAACTCGCCCTCGCTGCCGGCGATGCCTTCGGCAAGCGCGATGCAGGAATCGTTGCCACTCTGGATGATCGCCCCGTGCAGGAGGTCGTCGACCGACACCTTGCTATGGATGGCGGCGAACATCGTCGAGCTGCCGGAGGGCGCCCCGCCCCGTCGCCAGGCGTACTCGCTGATCCGGTATTCGTCGGTCAGCTTGATGTCGCCCTTCTTGAGGGCGTTGAAGACGACTTCCGCCGTCATCAGCTTCATCATGCTCGAGGGGGCGCGGAGCTCGTCGGCGTTCTTCTCGAACAGCACGCTGCCTGAGGACGCCTCGATCAGGATCGCGGTCGGCGCGTCGCCGTCAAAGCCGCCCTCCTCCTTCTTGGCGCCCTGCACGCTGTTGTTGGCGGCATAGACCGCGGTGCCAAAGCCGATCGCAAGCGCGACCGCAGCCGCCGTCAGCGCGCGCCAAGGTGAACACCAGGGCCGGCGCGCCGGGAAAGCGGATCGAGAAGCAGCGATCATCGGCGATGTCCTGAAACGGGGGCCTTCTACCAGTTGGAAGTACCGCAAACAACTGAGGTTTTGGCCGCAAGGCCGAAGCCGGCGCGCCTCTTCCGCAGTGAAAATGATCCTATCGCGCAAGCCGCGCCGGTTCCTTGAAGCAAATCCGGCAAAGACGGCGGAAACGCGTACGCCTGAAGGGCTCGAAGCTGCAGCCGGCGCTGATCAGCTTTCTTAAGATAAGCGCGTGAAGCCGTTGATTTTAGTACAGCCCGCGGCCGCTCAGCACTTCCGCCGGACCGCGCGGATCGATCGGGACATAGGCCGAGCTGGCATCGGTTTCATAGCGGCCATTGGCGTCATACGACACCTGCCGCAGATTCCCGGTGCCCCGCCCGCGCCCACGGCTGGAGGCGGACATCTCCGAGGTCGCATTGGTCGAGGCGTAATCGGCCGACGTATTGCCCAGCGAATAGGGCCGTCCCTCCGGCAGCGGAACTTCGCCGCGGATGTGGCCGGCCGAGGACGACATGTCAGGCACGAACGGCCTGGCCGAGGCGATCCGGACCGCGGACGGCGATGGCGCTGGCGCGCCCGTCCGCAGTGTCGCCATCAACTGGCGGTCGTCGGAGCCCTCCAGCGGCGCCCGCCCGACATATTCGACGCGGACGCGGGCGATGCCATTGCCTTTGAACTCAAGCAGTTCGGCGGCTTTGTTCGAAACGTCGATGAGGCGGTTGCCGTGATACGGGCCGCGGTCGTTGACGCGCACGATCAGCGACTTGCCGTTCCGCAAATTCGTCACCCGCGCATAGCAGGGCATGGGCAGTGTCGGGTGTGCGGCGGTCAGCGAGGCCATGTCGAACACTTCGCCATTGGCGGTCAGCCGGCCGTGGAAATCATTGCCATACCAGGAGGCGAGCCCCTCGGCGCGGTAGTTGGCGTCTTCCTCGGGCACATACATGCGCCCGGCCACCGTGTAGGGCTTGCCGATCCGGTAGGTGCCGCCACCCTTCGGTACTGGTTCGCCGAAGGCGACCACGCGCGGGCTTGCGGAAACGCCGTATTTCGGATCGACGCGGCTCGCGAACTTGTTCGAGGAGGCGCAGTTGGCGAGCACAAGACAGGTCGCGACCGCAGCCGCACTCCGCGCCATCGCTCGAATCGGATATTGCCGCTTCCCCATCGACCCCAACTACCACGCTACCGGACGCGTACCCACTTGCGAGGCCCTTCGCGTCACTGATCCCCAAGATGCGGCCCACCTTCCGCATCAAAACGTGAGGATATCGCAACCGGAACGCGGCGGAAATGGGGAGAGCCGTACCATGGTAAATTCTCAGTTGCGCCCTCCCCGGCATTCTACGGGCGAAAGCTGTCCCGCTTTCACACATCTGTTGCAGCAAATCATCACTTCACGGCAGATCGCAGCGTTGCCCGCAGGATTCTTTTGACTGTGCAAGGCCGCAGTCGTTCTCTCCCTCGTGCGCAGGGGGCGCAAAGGAAGTTCTGAAATGATCGAGACGGTTACGGCGGTGATGGGCCTGGTGAGCGCGGGGATCTTTCTGGCCCATGCCTATGAGGGTTTTCGCACCCGGGCGTAAAGCCCAACGCGAAATGGAAAGACGCATCACCTCTTTCCCGAAAGGTAAGTTCGTAAAGCTTTAATAGATTCGGACGAGCATCGGAGTGTAGCAGGTGCATCATGCGCAAACACGACTTGGTCTCCGACGGATTCCTGACCCTCACAGCAGCAAGCTTCGTGCTGCTGTGCTCAAGCCTGCTGGCCTTCGCGCTGAGCTAGGCTAAGGCCACGCCTCCCCGGGGCATTCCGGGCTGATCGTGCTGCGCTCTCGTTTCGAGGAGCGCGGCCTTGGGATTGCAGTTTTCGCACAGTTTTTTTGATCTCGCCTTCCCTGCGCGGTGCTAATGGCAGTCGCCAGACCGTCCTTGATCTTTGGCTCCCGGCCAGAGACGAGCTGCCAAGCCCCTTAGCGGGGCTTCCACGCATTCCTCCACGCCATAAAGACCTTCGCTCTCTTGATCTCGCGCGCCGATTGGGCTTTGGGTATGGCAGGTTTGGGGGAATTCCAATGCGTAAGTTGTCGATTGTGGCGCTGTGCGCCACGCTGGCGGGTTGTGTCTCGGCTGGCGAAACGGTTTCGTTCAAGACGTCGAACCCGCAGCAGCAGGCCTTGATGCGCGATGGTCAGCCCGCGCTCGTGTCGCGGCAGAAGAATTCGCTGGTGCTGGTCCGTCCGGCGGCACGGCAGCTTCAGGCCAACGGGCGACCTGTATTCGTGGTCGGCATCAACAATCTCGGGCGCCAGCCGGTCGACTTCCGCGTGGCCCAGGTCGACGCCGTTCAGCATGTTGGCGGACAGGATTTCGGCATGCAGGTCGTCACCTACGAGATGCTGGTCCAGGAGGAGAAGAACCGCCAAGTAGCGGCCGCTATCTTCACCGGTCTTGCTGCCGCCGGTAATTCGTATAGCGCCTCACAGGCTGGCTATGGTCACTATACGACGCGTTCCGGTCGCACCGGCACTTTCTACAGTCCGACCGCTGCAGCGATCGCCCAGGGCAACGCTGCGGCACAGAACGAGGCGATGATCGAAGCCACGATCGAAACTGGCCAGCGCAATATGGCTGCGCTGGAACAAGCCGTCATCAAGGACAATACTCTGATGTCCGGTGAATGGTACGGCGGCCAGCTGCACTTGGCGCCACCGACCGATCAGGGCGGCACAGCGAAGACCTACACCATCGTCATCACCGTTGGCACCGAGCGCCATGTGATCGATATCTCGCAAGGGCCAGCGGGCGTCTGATCCCTTTTGAGCCTGAAACATCTGTCGAATTTTGATCCCAGCATCTCCTCGGATGCCATCCCATCGCAGCCCGTACCACGCAGTTGGGTAGTAAATGCGGTAGTACGGAGCTTGGCGAACTTGAGATGGATCACGGCGTCGCGCCATCGTAGGGCCACTTACGCATAGCCGCGCACCAGCTCGTTGGCGCTGGTTCGAGAAAGAAGTGTTGGCGCTGTTGCGGGGTGAGGCAGCGCGGCACCTCAGCCCTTGACGCGATCAACCAAAGTCTGAACTTCTGGTAATGCCTCCCACAGCCGCGCGGTTTTGTCGTCGGAACTGGTTAGGATGCGGCCGTCGTCGGGCGCGAATACCGCGCTCGTGATCCAGTCGGTATGGCCCTTGAGGATGGCGCGCGACTTGCCGTCGCGATCCCACAGCCGCGCGGTGTTATCACTCGATGCGGTCAGGATGCGGCCGCCGTCGGGCGCGAACACCGCGCTTGTAAGCACTTCGGTGTGGCCCACAAGGATGGCGAGCGGCTTGCACCCGTCGCCGACGGTCGACTAGGCCATCAACGGCGGCTACGCTTGGCTCGAGATCAGGTGCTCGCGCTGCAAGACGCCCCGTAGCGTCGACCCCGCCCTGCCCCACGCGGCGACCACGGCCATCCACGACCTTGCCAGCCGGCTGCGCTGCGTGAAATGCGCGAAGGCAGGAAAGCGACCGCCGGCGGAGTTCCGTTCAACAGCTTCGCTGAATACGCGCCAGAGCCAAACCCTGAGGGCCGCGAGATCTCCGAGGTGCTGCGGGAGTTCATTGAGAGCCATTCCGGCCGGCCGAACGGCGTCCAACTGGCGCTGCCGCTGCGCATGTGATCCGGCGAGGCTTAGAACTGGTCCTGCACGCGACGGAACGCGGGATGATCCCGGTTTTTCGACCTGTGTTCAGTTGTAAAGTATACTGTACGCAACCCTCAGATAAATGATATATTACTGCAATAAATCGGGAGGAATAAATGGACAAAGATCATATTGACGAGCTGATCGAATTGGGCAGCAAGACTAAAAGTATAGAGAGAGTACAAGACATCGCCGCTAAGGCGATGGAGAAGGCAGGTTTGGGATACACAATGCACAACGCTTGTGCCGCAACACTAAGCGCTTTTCTCGATGAATCCGGTATTGACGTTCCAATGACATTGGGTGCGGGCAAACTCGCGATGCGACTGGGCGGCAATGACAGAGGCAGCCGTCATTGGAAACGCATTCGAGTTGGAGAGCAACGGGCAGGTGATGTCGGCGTCACATTCGACAATACATCACCAGCCGGCGCAGATCACGTTTACCTAGTGGTCGAGCGTGTTGACTCTGACAAAATGGTTATCGCAGACAACCAAGCTCCTAAGCCCCACACACGTTATGCTAGCGGCCGCGGCAGAACAGCCACAGAATATTTCCTAAGAGCGCCTGACGAAGATCAAAGGGACGAGAGACTTACGATCGTCGGTATCGGCGATGAGGACTTCTATCCATGGGATGACGAAGACACAAACCAACTTCGAGAACCTTTTGAAGACGATGGTACACCGTCACGTAAAAAGACTGTTTCAAAAAAGAAGGACGAAATCGGCGAAAAGAGGGCTCCTAATTACCGCAGCCTGGTTCCGGACGGATTTTTCTCGTCGAATCCATTTGATCGGACCAAGCCAGTGCCGATCCGGTGTAATAACCCAGGGGCGATTAATGGAGCAACCTGGGAAGAGCGCTCTCCTGGATACGTGGACACGGTTGAAACGACCCCAGGTAACAAGACGACGATTTTTGAGGCGCCTGAGTATGGCGTTGCTGTCTGGTGGGAATTGCTACGGCGATATGCTGCAAGTGGCGTCACGACAGTCGGCGGGATCATAAATCGCTATGGAGGGGGCCAAGATTACTCAAACTATATAAGATTTGTGGAGCGGAAAACCGGTTTTGAAGAGGGACACAAGATTCCGCTCGATGACGATGCGACGCTCTTAGCCTTCGGAAAGGCGATGTTCCAATATGAGGCGGGGCGACCAACACCATTAAATGATGATCAGATTGTTTATGGATTACGGCTTGCCCGTACCGACGACGGCGCCATCTCATAGGTTGTGCGGCAGGCAGAGCAACTGGACCGGGTGCTGAAGGCAGAGCAGAAGAGGAAGGCAATACGCAAGAAGTTGCAGTGGCGGTGATTAGAGCGGTATAGCGACCTTGTAAAGCATCATCACTATACCGGCGATCATCGTCCACCATTGCTGCTCATCGCGGCTTCGTCTTTGACGAAGGCGACGGCCCGATCGCCAGTTTATCGCAGCAATCGAAGAGGCGGCGAAACCCGCCGCCTAGCTAACCGGCCGGCGAGCTCCTCGCCGGCCTTTTTCCTTTCCGCATCACCATTGAATAGGAGCGCCGACAGTGCGCCAATTCCAAACGCTCGTTCGAACTCAGCTAGGCCGCCAGCCACATGCTGGCCGCCAGGGTTCACCCGAAAGTCGTCCAAGAGCGGCTTGGACACTCGTCGATCGCGATCACCATGGACATCTACAGCCACCTGATGCCGAATATGCAAAGCGAGGCCGCATCAGCGGTTGACGGGGCGTTGCGAGCCGCCATAAACAATCGCGACGACAAAGGGTAGTAAATCGGTAGTACGTCCACGGTACGTTCTGCGCGCAATGCGAGAAAGTCTATAGATTTCAACGCTTGGAAGGGTGGCCGAGTGGTTTAAGGCACCGGTCTTGAAAACCGGCGTGCCCGCAAGGGTACCGTGGGTTCGAATCCCACCCCTTCCGCCATCTCCTCTGCGTATAGCGTTGAATTATATCGCATTTTTCCGCCTAAGTGATCTGCTGCCCTATCAACAGCCCTAGCAAGTCAATGATCACCACTCCAACGCCGACGGTATCCCAGCTCAAGCTACATCCTGACGCGGCATTGGCGTTCCTGACAGGGAGCTGGAAGTGATCCTCGTCGACGACTCCACCATGGTTGAGAGTGCCCACCGCGACGAAATCGGCGAGCTGAACTTTGGACTCGAGCAGCTCGCTAAGCGCCGGTTGGCCGTCATCGACATTATTGAAGAACCATACCGGCGATCAAAAATCGCGTGGAAGGTTGCGATGCTTTCAAACGCGGTGACGCACCGGTTTATCTCCCTGGCTGAAGGCGCCGGCCTTGTCGTGGAACGATTCGATTTTCTTGAGCGCCGTCCTCAACGGCCGGGCAATGGTCGAGACCGCGGCGTTCTTCTGGGAATTTTCCAAAGCGTTTGAGAAGCATGCTGCCGCGTCGGAATTTGCGGCCGTCGACGGGTTAGTTACGAAGGCTCTCTTCGGCACTAGGGACGAGCAGTTGCTGGAAGACAATCCAGAACTGAAAGCCCGGCAAATTCTAAATTCTATCGATGCGATCGACAAACATCTTCTGCCGGGTTACCGAAGTCATTACGACGGCCTATCGGAATTTTGTCATCCAAATTCCTTCGGACATCGCGGCATGTTTTCGACCATCGACCACAAGAGCGGTATCGCCACCTTTCAGTCAAAGGGAGGGGATGGCTTCATTCATGCGATGAAGTGCGCGCTTGGGACAAGTGCTGTTCTAAAACTGTCGCTGGATTCCGTTGAGGGTCGACTCTTAGCTTTTGCGCATGCTCATCATGCAGCATCGCCGTCACCGTTCGTTGATGGGGAGCGCGACTGACTATGCATCCGGCGAGCGCCCCGAGAAAGAAAGTGCCAAAAAATAGATGACTTGGCGACAACTCACACTCGCTCACTACGCCGCAGTCGTGTCGACTATTGCTATTCTCCTTTCGGGTGGCAGCCTGATCTATACGAAGATGTCCTACGACCTCAACGCCGCAAAAGAAGAACGCGAGCTGAGAGATAAGGAGCCCGCAATCGACATCCAAATACGACCGCTCGGCGCATCGGCAGCCTCATTGGTGATTTCGATAATCAATCGTGCCGACTTCAATATCGCTCCACTAAGCCTTGAGGTCGAAAACTCGCTCGAGGCTGGAACGTTGTATCTCTCCAGCGCCCAGCAGAGCTTGGACAAGCTCCGTACATCGCTAAGCCTGCAAACTTGGGAACGATAGCGCCGAAGGGCACCGGCATGGTCAAGGCAATCTTGGCAGGGGGATGTCCCGGGTTCTGTTGAATTACTGAAGAGGTCGGCGTTGCCCACCTTGAGCCGGTAGGCTCGGGGTGCTGATTCCACAAAGGAGAGCAACGCCATGACGAGAGATATCACACCGGCTGG
>NZ_JBVAPG010000192.1:0-13847 GCF_055413685.1 Bradyrhizobium sp. LeoA1Lang
GCGTAATGTACGAAAATAATCCGCCCTGATCCGAAAAAGCGCCCCGCATGCGAACCCCCGACGATCCATGATCGATATAGAATCATCAATCGCAGCCCCTGACGAGGGCTTTTTCAGCAGACTGCTAAGTCAGGCCACGCTATAAAGTCAGCCTCAGCCTCGTTCTCTTCTAATACGCGGATGCCTGCGGGGCGACCATCAACGGGACCCCAGCGAACTCTCTGTGAGACGATCATGCTGTTTGCCATGACCGAGAGCCTACAACATCCGTGTGATTTCAGGGTGAATTGTATACATCCGGGCCGCGCTAGGTTCGCATGCCCGATGGAAATGATATCTGTACTTTCGCCATCGTCGAAACCAAGCCGATTGGCACGCCAATTGCTGGAATATGCTGAGGAAGAACACCAAGATAGCCGAGAGGATTCTATGTCAAACCCTAATTGGTTCTCTTGGTTGAGTTTTCCATTTTTCGCGCCACTCAGCGGGTCGGTGGTGCAGGACATCGCACCGAATTTTCACCGGCAAGTCGATAATGACGTAAGTGCTGAGATTGGCTTAGCTGAACAGCTGGTCATTCTTTGCAATGCCGTTAAAGAGCTTAGGGCGATGCTCGTAGGCATCGAGGAGACACCAGGCGCGAAGCTCAAGATCGCATCCGAGGATGTAACAACAGCAATGGGGCAGCTCGCAGGGATGGAAGCGAAAGTAAACGAGATCAAACAGCGTCATAGCAAGGCCGCCGATCTGGAAGCTGAGCGCGCGCTAGATCGCCTGAAGGAGGTTAATCCGGAGGGATATGAGACGTTCATTCGTAAGCGCGAGAACCGCGCGAGCGCTGGTTAGAGCGCGAGCTCAACCAGCGACTGATGCCGCAACTCTTCTCCCACGCACCTGCCTTCAGATTCGAGGTACGCTGTCAGCATGGTAAAACGGATTGGCTCGTGCAGCTTGTCGATGATCGGGGCGATCGGTTTTGCGATGTGTGGTTTGGCGTCAATCCCGACGACGGCTGGGCCTTTGATGGATTGGTGCACTTCGGAGACCCCGATGCCGATCCGCACGTCTGGCAGAGCTACCAACGCTACTCGGATGGCACCTATCGGCGGCTGCCTTCATTCGCATCCAGCCTCGATCAGTTCAGGCGAGCGACTAAGGGATCATGGCAATCGGCCCCGTGCTATACTTCCAGGATGGCTAAGAAGGAGTCCGATTTCGACAAGCTTGCTCGACTTATCAAAGAAGAAGGTGAGGATATTCGAACAGAGATTCGTAACGAGATCGGTCGACTGGAGAAGAAAGTCGACGCTGGCTTCACCCGCATTGATCGCGAGCTTAGTGAAATCCACTCGGAATTGAGAACGCTTCGTCACGACCTCGATGATCTTCGACGAGAAGTCGAGAATATTTCCGGCTACCGCAAGGGGATAGACCACGCACTCGAGAGAATCGCAGCGATAGAAAAACATCTCGGAATTGGCAAGAAGGTGGTTGTGACATTGGCAAGCGATCTTTGAAGCGCTCGCCCGCGGCGGCAAGGACGGCGTGACTTTGTCCATCGACTCCACCTCGATCAAGGCGCATCGCTCGGCGAGCGGCGGAAAGGGGGGAGCATGAACAGGCGATTGGCCGCTCGCGCGGCGGGCGGACCACGAAAATCCACGCGCTGAGCGACCCTGATTGCAAACCTTGCGCATTTCATCTCACTCCGGGCCAAGATGCAGATATTGCCGCAGCGCCGGCCCTTTTGGACCTCGCGCCGCCAATGTCTGCCCTCATTGGGGACAAAGGCTACGACGGCGACGGCTTTCGCGCCGAAATCGTCAATCGTGGTGCGAAGCCCGTCATTCCAAACAAATCCAACAGGGTGACCCTCCACAACTTCAGCATGCGCGCCTATAAAGGGCGCAACGTCATCGAGCGTTGCTTCTGCCGGCTCAAGGATTTCCGGCGTGTCGCAACTCGTTACGACAAACTCGCCAGAAACTTCTTGGCTGCCGTCCACATCGCCGCAGTCGTCGCCTATTGGATCAATTGAGTCTGAACCCTAACATTACAGTTGGTGCGCCGGGAGACCGGCAAGGAGTAGGTGGTGGAAGTCCACGACGATGAAGGAGTAGCGACCCACATCGGCCCCGAGCCGTGCGCAGGCATCCGCGAGGATGTCGGCGAAGCGTCGGCAGGGGAGCGCACAGGCCAGCCATTGAGCCGCGAAAGAGTGTTTTCCCGAGAGCCGACGCTGTCAACTGAGCGGAAGGCAACACGAAGGGGTGCGATATCGCGAGCGCCCAGTCGTTTCGGCGTGGTCGCAGACCCTGGCATGTGCAGAAGCTTCTTGTACGGGAACCGGGAGGTCTCTTGGTCGGCCAGATGCTCGCTGAGCAGCCTGGTCCGCGGTGGGAAGGCGAGGAGCCATAGCCGCCGATGAACGATCAGGAGAAGTCTGACTCGGCCATAGTAGCGACGAAGTCGCCGAATAAAGCCGGGGCTCCGGTGGCAGAGGCGATGGAGCCAAGGGCTGGGACCAGGAGGAACGCGGGACAGCAAAGCACGCACCGGACGCAGACCCGGGCTCGCGTGACCCAGGCGCTGGACCGCGTACGGCAAGCGGCAAAGCTTGGGAAGAAAGAGCGGTTCACGGCGCTTCTCCACCATATCAACACTGACACGCTCCGGTTGGCGTTCTACGCGCTCAAGCGCAAAGCAGCCCCCGGCGTGGACGGTGTGACATGGCAGGACTTCGAGACAGACCTGGAGCCTCGGCTTGAGGATCTGAACGCTCGGGTCCACCGAGGAGCGTATCGGCCCCAACCGTCACGCCGGACGTATATCCCGAAGGCTGACGGCCGGGAGAGACCGCTGGCGATCGCAGCTCTGGAAGACAAAATCGTCCAGGGCGCGACCGTCATGGTGCTCAACGCCATCTACGAAAGCGACTTCGTCGGCTTCTCCTACGGGTTTCGACCCGGCCGGGGGCCACATGATGCGCTGGACGCCCTGGCGGTAGCGATCACCACGCGGAAGGTGAACTGGATAGTTGACGCCGACGTGCAAAATTTCTTCGGAAGTGTGAGCCAAGACTGGCTGGTCCAGTTTTTGGAGCACCGCATCGGCGACAAGCGCATCATCCGCCTGATCCGTAAATGGCTGAAGGCGGGCATCCTCGAAGACGAGGTCGTAACCGTGGACGACAGGGGCACGGGGCAAGGATCGGTGATTTCGCCGCTGCTCGCCAACGTTTACCTGCACTACACATTCGATCTTTGGGCCGAACGCTGGCGACGGCAAGAGGCTCACGGCGATATGATTATCGTGCGCTACGCCGATGATCTGGTGGCCGGCTTCGAGCATGAGGACGACGCTCGCCGTTTCCTTGATGCGATGCGTGAACGGTTTGAGGCATTCGCGCTGACGCTCCATTCGGACAAGACCCGCCTGATTGAGTTCGGTCGCGATGCGGCGGCCAATCGCAAGGCACGCGGGCTCGGCAAACCGGAGACGTTCATGTTTCTGGGCTTCACCCACATCTACGGTAAGTCACGTCGGGGGAGCTTCCTGCTCCAAAGGAAGACCCGTCGCGACCGTCTGCGGATGAAGCCTCAGGACATCAAGGGAGAGCTGCGGCGTCGAATGCACCAACCGATCCCCGTCCAGGGTAAATGGCTGAGACAGGTCATCACCGGCCACTTCGCCTACTATGCGGTTCCTGCAAACGGACGGGCGCTTTCAGCCTTCCGCTATTATGTGACCGACCTCTGGCGACGAACGCTTCGGCGGCGTAGCCAACGAGACGGCTTCACTTGGGATCGTATGACGAAGTTGGCAGATGATTGGTTTCCTCAACCCCGTATCCTGCATCCCTGGCCCCAACAGCGCTTCGCCGTCACACACCCAAGGTAGGAGCCGGATGCCTTAATTGGGCCCGTCCGGATCTGTGCGGGGGGCGCTCAGCAATGAGCGTCCCTACCGCGAGCAATTGATTGAGGGTTCTGAATCCATGGGTGACCATGATTCGGGATCTGATGATTGGTGGTGCGTCGGTTGAAGATACGCTGACGCTGTGGGCTTCCTCGTTGCGAGATGCCAAGGAACGCATCCGTCCGCTGTTGACGCAGGAGCGGGTCGCGGCCTCGGCGTGGCAGTTTCTCGACGGACTGTTGGGTAACGAGCCGCGCAAGACGGGTTGGATGCGGGCGGAGGCAGCTGGCGATCCAGGCCCGTGGCGCCAGCAGGCGATTCTGGGCCGAGGGCATTGGGATGCCGACGCGCTGCGCGACATTGTGCGTGAGTACGCACTGGAGACGCTTGGCGATGAGGACGCGGTCCTGGTCATCGATGAGACCGGCTTTTTGAAACAGGGCAAGGCCTCGTGCGGGGTCGCACGCCAGTACACTGGCTCGGCGGGCAAGATCACCAATTGCCAGATCGGAGTGTTCGCCGCCTATGTGTCACGGCATGGCCATGCCTTCATCGACCGGGCGCTCTACCTGCCAAAAGAATGGACGGACGACTCCGCTCGCCTGAAGGCAGCGCATGTACCGAGCGATGTGAGCTTTGCGACGAAACCCAAGATCGCGCGTCAGATGATCACTCGCGCGACCACGGCCAACGTGCCGTTCTCGTTCGTGGCGGCGGACAGCGTGTATGGCATTGGAGAGATCGAAACCCTGCTGCGCAAGGCGGGCAAAGGCTATGTCCTGGGTGTTGCGTCCAATCATGTGTTCCGCTCCTGGGGCAAGCAGCGGCCTGTCGCCGGCACCGCCGCCGCGATCGCGCGGAGCCTTCCCAAAAAGGCCTGGCGCCGCCTGTCGTCCGGCGGAGGGACCAAAGGTCCGCGCTGGCACGACTGGGCCTATCTCGAGCTGGCCGATCTCGAAGCCAGTGAATAAGCCCGCTGCATAAGCCGTCGCCAGCACGACGCGATTGCGCATCCCTGTAACCGCGTCCAGGAAGCGCTCGATCTCTTCGGCACCAAGGACGAGCGGGAGCTTGTCGGGCTTCTGGCCACCGATGATCCGCTCGAATGCTTCCGTCTGCCCGAGTGTGACGCCGTAGAAGAACCGCAGCGCGCAGGCCACCTGATTGATGTGGGACCACGAACGCTTTTGGCCGATGAGATGCAGTTGATAGGCCGGACCTGCTCGAAACTCAGCCGGTCCGGTCGGCTAAACTTTGCGATCGCATAGATATAGGATTGCTGAGTCGACGGCGACAGATTGCGGACCGTCATGTCCTCGATCATGCGTTGGCGAAGAGGGCTCATCGTAGCCATCTGGGTCTCCTGTCTTGAGAGGGGTGGTGCGAAGACCAACATCCTCTCAGACAGGACACCTCAGTTCAGCAGGCTCCTCCCCACTCCCGCGTAGCGGGTTCGTTCAATGAGTGATCACGATGGCCTGGAATTGGTGATCACCATCGTCTGGAACACGCAGCGGCCCAACGAGGCCCAGCTTCCGGCAAAAATCAACGCGGTCGCCCGTTGGCTCGTTGTGGATCCGTCTGAGGCTCGTCAGCTTCTCAACAGCTAACGTTCCTAGCATGAGACGTGGACGGCGGGCCAACGCAAAGCCTTCAAAGGGGCTCTTGGCTTGCTCGGAATGCAAATCGCAAGCGTTACATAACTGACGGACGGCGTGTGGAAGAAGCACTCAGGGTAAGCTGACCTGACGCGTGATATCGGTCGGGCCTTGCGTCCGACAAGGCGGCGACCAGTAAGGCTGAAGGCGCTCGGACTGGGTCGTGCGACGATTGCCGTTCGGTGGCTTTGTTCTGGTTGTCGACTTTGACCTTTGCCTCTCTCAGGTTGGATGCTCTGCGGCCCGTGCATCCGAGCTTAGCTTTGGGTTGGCCATGAAGATTTATCTCATCTAGGGAGATTAGTGTGGAAACGAACGATATTGGATGGCTTAATACGGACGGTTGGATGCAGGAGTACGCGGCCCTGCAAGAGCAGCAGCGGGCGAGACAACAGTCGGACAACATGTCTGAACATCCGGCGGGCTTTGAGCAGCAGCTGGCCGAGCTACAACTCAGGTCCTCTGATGAGAGCTCCGGTGACCCTAGTTCGTCTGATGCTAGTTCGGCTGATAATCACGCTGCACAGGCGCATGGAAGAACCCAGCGCGCTAATGTCGGGGGTTCGGTGCCATCGCGGTCCAACCTGCGGGATAACTGGTTCAGCAGCACGCACTACAGCGTAGACCTCCCTCGCGCTCACCTCGGCGGCTCGGCTGCGGAGGCATCGCGGTCTGACTTGCGTGACAGGCTGTTCAGCAGCACTCGCTACACCGCGCTGTCGGAAGCGCAGCCTGCGGCCCGGACGAAGAACAGCAAAAGCCGGGGACTGTGGTCGCGTGTTAAGTCAGCGGTCGGCAAAGTCTTTGGGGGGAGTCGTCGCGAGAAGTCGTCTGGGGGCGCGGCGTCGTACGTGGTGGTCCATTCAGAGCTTCGCATGGATTTCGCCAAGCGGCGCCGCGCGATTGAGCCCTTTGAGTCAGACACGGTGCTTATTTCCAGGATTATGAGGGCGTCCGTCGGCAGCAGCACGTTCAACACCGCTCAGAGGCATGCATCTCATTTACGCAACTTCAGTGCCTGGCTTAACGAGCACCAGAGAGGTTCAATTGCCGACCGGCTGAACCAGCATGGGTTGGAGGACGATGCGCGGGACTATGCGCAGGACGTGGACCCCGCTGGAAGCAAAAACATCAAAGATCAAATCATTGAGGCGTTGGAAAATCTCCGGCACGCCGATCTCCCGCCAGCTGAGATCACAGATGACGAGAGGCTTATTTCCGAGTTCAAAGAGGCGGGCAAATCCGCCGGCTGCGGCCGCTCTACTGTTAGTCGGTGGGTGCACAATCTGCATAATTTCCGCACCTGGCTTCGGCCCACGACCTTGACGCTGTCCAGCTTGCTTGACCGTCCTGATGAGTTGAAACGACTTGCGACACTCTATGTGGAGGAGGGTGGCAAAAAAGGTGTCCATCCGGCGTTGACAGTGCTTCAGGAGTCCCACATCGCGAAAGCCGAGGGACGCCCCGCAAATTTCAATCTTCACCCACAACAGCGCTTGGCTGAGCCTCCTGCCGAAGACAAGGCGATCATGGAGAGGTTCAAGGCAGCAGCCATGCAGGCCGGGGCTCACTTACCCACGATTGACGACAATCTGGTACATTTAAAAAAATTCGCCAACTGGCTCCGTGAAAACAACAAGGAGCCATTGGCTCCCCGCTTTCGAGATGAGGCGCTGGCGGACGATATCGATGAGTATAAAGCGCAAGGTAACGACCCTAACGACCGTCTTCATTCGTCGCTGACGAATCTCCGGAGGCTTGGGTCGGGGGAAGAAAACATCCAACAGATCGGGCCCGGCCCGCGTCTCATGGGACACCGCCTCCTAAGCCCCCATCCCGAAGACGCCGGCGTCATCGACAATATGTTCGTTCAAGCCCTGCGTAACCTTGGAGACTCGACTTCCGAGCAGAGGCAGCCTTTTCACGAAACGGCTAGCCGGCTTCGGGGTTTCAGTGACTGGCTCCGAAGGGAGGATAGGAGCAGCATAGTTGGCCGACTCAGGGGGACTGGGCAGCAGCACGCGTTGGACGAAGATGTTAAGAATTTCAGGAGGACCAAAGCTTCGGCAAAGGTGCATGAAAAAGATTTGACGATGCTTCGGAACTACCTACAACTCGTCGAGGCAAACAAAGCGTTGGGTGTATCCCTTCCTCAGCAAACGGTAGGCCCGTTTGGGCAGGCCGACTTGCAGGAACCGGCTGGCTCGAACTCAACCTGGTCCTGGATGCGAGATTTGCCGACGCCGCCGTCCGAAAGTGAGTGGCCGCCGATGGTAGGCCCGTTTGGGCAGGCCGGCTTGCAGGAGCCGGCTGGGTCGAGCTCAAGCTGGTCCGTGCAACCGCCGTCCTACTTCGACTTTCCAACGCCGAGGGGCGAGCCGGCTTGGTCCTCAGACGTCTATCGCGATCTCGATTCTTTCACTGGTCTGCCGTCCACACCGCAGGAGATGCGTGACGACGCCCAGTCAGGGCCGGTGCTCAGCCCTGCCGGCAGACCCCCGTTCTTCATCGGGCCATCAGGCATGCCGCAAGAGCCGGCTGGCTCGAGCTCAAGCTGGTCCGTGCAACCGCCGTCCTACTTCGACTTTCCAACGCCGAGGGGCGAGCCAGACGTCTATCCCGGTCTCGAATGGCTGGGTGACGAGCATATCCAGCGGGACTACGAGCTCCTGTCGCAGGAGTTGCAGCGCACCAATCCAAATCTCGCCGCGCGAACCCGGTTCGTGGATCCTCTCAATGCCTATATGGTACGAGAAGGTACCGATGACCAAGCGCTCCAGCGCATTATCTATGATCGAAATAGTAACGATATAGCCGACTTCCTGTTCTTGCCGGTGAACGATAGCAACCCGCAGGACCAAGAGAGACACCTCCTGTCCCTGCAAGGGAACGATGCCAGCGCTAGGGACCGCGGGGGCGTCGGCTCCCATTGGTCGTTGCTGCTGGTGGACCGCCGCAATCGCGACAGGCCGGTTGCCTACCATTACGACTCCGCCCAGGGACACAATGCCAGACCTGCAGCAATGCTCGCAGCGCGGGTAGGAGCCGATCTGCAAGATGCCCCCATAAGCCAGCAAAGGAACGGCTATGATTGCGGTGTCTTTGTGGTAGACGGTACGCGGGAGCTGGTCAGACGGCTCGCGGGAAGGCGGCAGGCAGATCTGAGCCTCGGCAGCCTCGTAGTTGATCGGCAGGCACTTCAGAACCGACTAAGGGGCTGATGTCGGCTTCAACTGAATAGCGCGCCTGATTGAAGTGCAACTTCTCGCCCATCGAAGCTCCGGCGCGTTCGCAGAGCACGAAGGTGTGTCACAATCGGGGAGCGCAGCTTGAGCTAGGGCTGTTTTGCGAGATAGCGAAGCAGCCCGGCCGGCAATGATCTGACGTTCCGGCGCTCGTCATAGCTGTCATGAAGCTCTCCGGTATTATGATGCCCACAGCTGGGACTAAACGACTAGTCGTACTGCGTCATAAATTGTGGCGAGAACATGCGCACTGCGGTTGGAACGGCACAACATGGGCATCGAGCCAGAGTGGCGGCGAGCGCGACCACAGACGGTAGGCCACCGGCAGGCTGGCGTGGCGATTGGCAAGCGATAACGACACCGCGACCTGACAATTGCTGGCCGCAATACTGCCGCGCTACCCCGACCGAGTGCCGCCCTTGCTTGGGAAAGCCGGTATCGTCGATGATCCAGGCTTCGATTGGCCCGTGACGCTCTATCGCCGGCAGCACCAGTTCGCGCACCTTGGCCAACACCTTCTCGTCCGACAAAATGTAGTAACGATTGGTGCTGCGCCGCCGTGCGCTCAGGCGCCGTCACCGCCGCCATCGGCTCAACGCTCTTCCGCTCACATGGCAGCATCAAACCCGCGCAATAGTCTCGAAGCGGACCGGCGCGGTCCGCATGGCCAGTCACGCTCGTCAGCCCCTCGACATACGCCGCAAAACGCGATGCACTGCCGTCTGATATCTGGTGACCCACGCTCAGCTCTCCACATGCTGAAATGAGAATCTCCCAAATAACTGATTCTAAATCGCAATCACCCGCGACTCCGCATCAGCGCGTGATCGCTGAAGTTCGCACATCCGACGCGGTTCGTATCCACCTGCAAGAAATCTATGCTGGGCTGGATCCGGTCGTGCTGTTGCGGGACATCAGGGCTGCCCAGGAATCGCTGGCAGCGCTTGCCGATATAAAGCCGGCTACCGAAAACTCCATCGAACCACAGTCAATCGAGCGCTTCCTGGCTAGCTTGCGAACGGCCTGGAAGGATGGCGGAGTACGGCCGACAGACCGACCGGTCGTGAAGGCAAAGAGAGAACGTCGCCGCCCGATCCGCTCATTCGGGTGACTGCGGAACTGCGAACCTGGTTCGAAGCTGAGCCGTGGCGTACCGGCAGCGAGCTTCTTGGCAAGCTGCAGGCCGAACATCCCAGCGCCTATCCTGACAAACTTCTGAGAACGCTTCAGCGCCGTCTTAAATCATGGCGCAGCGAGCAGGCCAACGCGCTCCTGTTCAGCACCACGAATACGGCACTGCAAATTAATGATGACGCGGCGACACAATGAAGCAAACGATGCCCGGAGGAGGCCGGTCGTTGCGCAATCTGACAGCTCCACGACCGGCCTCCTCCTCCATTCGGTCCGGGAGCAAAATAGGTGAGGCGCCGACTGGGCCTTCGGGAACATTGCTACATGAGGCAATACGCGCTCTCATCCTGATTTGATGTGGTGGAACGGCCCGCTCCGACAGCATCATCGTGCTAAAACGTGGTCGTTATTCGAAAGCCACAAGGAGGAACCGTTCCATGAAACAGATTAGCACCATCGGGTTGGATTTGGCGAAGCACATTTTTCAAGTTCACGGCGCGGGTGGCGATGGCTCGCCGGTGTTGAACCGGAGACTACGGCGCAGCGAAGTTCTGCGTTTCTTTGAGAAGCTGCCACCATGCCTGGTGGGGATGGAAGCCTGCGGCAGCGCCCATTATTGGGCGCGCGAGATTGCAACTTTCGGTCATCAAGTGCGGCTGATTCCGCCGGCTTATGTCAAACCCTTCGTGAAGCGCGGCAAGACGGATGCGGCGGATGCCGAGGCCATCAGCGAGGCCGTGACTCGCAAGACCATGCGCTTCGTTCCGATCAAAACGGCTGAGCAACAAGCCGCAATGATGGTCCTGAAGAGTCGCGCACTTCTGGTGAAACAGCAAACGCAGACTATCAACGCCCTACGCTCGCATCTCGCCGAGTTGGGCATCATTGCCGCCGCTGGCCGGACAAAGGTCGAGGCGTTGGTTGCAATCGTACGGGACGTAGCAGATGTCCGCTTGCCTGCGGCAGCGCGCGTCGCCCTGACGGCAGTTGCCGATCAGATCGAGGCCCAGGCGGACCAGATTGACAAGCTCGAGCGAGCCATTGTTGCTGCGGCAAAGACCGACAAGGACATGCGCCGACTGACTACGATCCCCGGCATTGGAGCCATTACAGCGGCGACCATCAAGGCGCTGGTGCCAGATCCCGGCGGCTTCAAATCCGCTCGTCACTTTGCTGCCTGGCTGGGACTGACGCCACGACAGCATTCGAGTGGGGGCAAGGAGCGGATGGGACGCATCTCGAAGATAGGAAACCCCGAACTTCGGAGCCTCCTCGTTCTTGGGGCGACATCCGTCCTGCGAATTGCCCGGAAGGCCGATCGGGCGCGGCCGTGGTTGAGGGCGCTGCTCGCCAGACGTCCGTACAAGGTGGCAGCGGTCGCGCTGGCCAACAAGACAGCGCGAATTGCTTGGGCGCTCTTGAACAAGGGCGGGATTTACCGGTGTCCGGAGACGCTGGCGACGACTACGGCTGCCGCTTGATGCATACAGCAGCTGTCAAAGAGATCTGACCGGCGCAGGCCGGCAGAGGGCAAGGCGCAATAACAGGCGATGAACCCACGGGACGAAATCCCGGCATGAGTGAGGCTGGCGCGACAATGCGCTTCAAGCGCGTCTGATTGATTAGCCCCTTGTGTCGCGGACTTCATCGAGGCCAGCGGTCATGCGCCGCGCTTTACAGGCCGTATACATGACGGCACCGCTCCCATGTGTGAAGTCGACTGAGAAAGCTCTTGCGCCCGCGGGCCGTTCCATACACGATCCGCTGGTCGATCCAGCAAATCCGCCGCATCGCCATGAAGCTCGCCCAGCGGCGCATCCCGCACGCCCGCGTCCTCGCATGGTCGTTCTGGCGCAGGGCTCATCAGGCAACTGCGCGCAAAGCCCATCTCAAGAAAAAATTACAACTGTAATGGTAGGGGAAGAACTGGGTTTTTCGAGGCGGCAGCTGCCTGCCCCCTGAAGGGCGCCTGTGCCTGGCCAAACTATCAGACGGCGGCAAGGACGCGGCGTTCGTGCGCGAGTTCGACCGGAACGCCAAAGCCTTCGTCACGACCGGCTTCGACCTTCCGGAGGGAAAGCAGAACGTCAGCTGGGTCGACGGGGACACGATCCTCATCGCACGAGATTGGGGCCAAGGGACCATGACGAAGGCCGGCTACCCTTTCGTCGTGAAAGAGCTCAAGCGCGCTCAGCCGCTCGTTCAAGCGCGCGAGGTTTTCCGCGGCGAACCGACCGATGCCAGTACGGTGCCATTCGTGCTGCGGGACAGTGAAGGCAAGGTCCATGCGACCGGGGCCATGCGCGCCATCAGCAGGTTCGAGCAGGAGTATGTGCTTTTCGGGCCCAAGGGGCCGATCAAGCTCAACCTGCCAAAGAAGGCGAACATCGGCGGCATCGCCAGTGGCCGCCTGCTTGTGACGCTCAACGAAGACTGGGCGCCATCCGGCGACAGTCGCTTCGCGGCCGGCTCGATGATCTCGTATGACCTGGACGAATGGAAACAGGATCCGCTCAGCGCCAGGCCGTCACTGGTCTTCCAACCAGCGGCTCGGCAGGCGCTCGGCGGCTTCGCGGCCACCAGGAGCCTGTTGATCCTGACGATCCTCGACAATGTTTAGGGCAAGGCGTTCGTCTACAAGTACGATCAGGGGACCTGGCGGGCCACCCCGATCCCGCTCCCGGAGAATGCGAGCGTGAGCCTGCAAGCCGCTTCCGATGAAACGGAGGAGGTGATGTTCGCCGTCTCCAACTTCCTCAGGCCGACGTCGCTCTACTACTTCGACGCCGCAAGCCAACGCCTCGAGCCACTGAAGATGGCACCTCCGCAGTTCGACGCGTCCCAGCATATCGTGGAGCAGTTCGAGGCAACTTCGCGCGACGGCACCCGGATTCCCTACTTTCTGGTGCGGCCCCCGAATGCGAGGTTTGATGGGTCGACCCCAACCCTTCTCCATGGCTATGGCGGGTTTCAGAAGCCGCTCCTGCCGTCCTATGCGGGGGTTATGGGGAGGCTCTGGCTCGAGCAGGGCAATGCATATGTCGTCGCGAACCTGCGCGGGGGCGGCGAGTTCGGGCCGCTATGGCACGAGGCTGCCCAGGCGGCAACGAAGCAGCGGACATGGGATGATTTCATCGCCGTTGCAGAGGACCTGATCCGCCGGAACGTCACCTCTCCGCGCCGGCTCGGCGTGGTCGGCGGCAGCCAGGGAGGCCTGCTGGTGGGGACCGCAATCACCCAGCGACCCGACCCCTTCAACGCGGCGATCGTGCAGGTGCCGCTGTTCGACATGCTTCGGTTCACCAAGCTGGGCGCCGGCGCCTCCTGGACCGGCGAATATGGCGATCCCGCCATTCCCGAGCAGCGCGAGTGGCTCGAGGCCTACTCGCCCTATCAGAAGCTGGTCCCGGGCAAGACCTACCCGGTCCCCTTCATCCTCACGTCCACCAAGGACGACCGCGTGCATCCGGCGCATGGCCGCAAGGCAGCCGCCAGGCTCACTGCGCTGGGCCAGCCCTATTTCTACTATGAGAATATCGATGGGGGCACAGCGCCGCCGCCAATCTCACTGAACATGCACGCCGCATGGCACTCGAATACACCTATGCATTCGGACGGCTTGTGGATTGAGTCAGGTCCAGGAGCGGACTCGCTAAATCGACAGTTGCAGACGGCAGCCGATCAACATCAGCCCGTTTGGTCGCCGAGATCATCGAGCGGGCCGCGGCGGCGCGCCCGGATCCTTTGAACGGAACGCCAGCCCGTTTGATCGTAAGCGGTAAGAGCTCCCACGTTCGCAGTGATCAGCGGGCGCGTGCGTAGCGGATCGGCATCCAGTATTGGCGCAGCGCCTCGACGGCCGCTGGGATATCGAGGTGGGCATTGCGAAGAAAGT
>NZ_JBVAPG010000193.1:0-13812 GCF_055413685.1 Bradyrhizobium sp. LeoA1Lang
CTTCTCATAGTTAGCAAGCAGTTGATCCAGCAGTTCAGGTGTAATCGTCGTGTCGGTCGTCATGTGAGTCTCCTCGGTAAGGTAAACTCACAGAAACCTGCTTACACATTCTTTCTGACACCCTCTCCCAGCCCGAGCCGTCGCCATCGAGCGAGCGCTCGCGGAAACGCATCAGGTTCGCCATCACGACCGGCTCCTGTGGCTGCAGCGCCTTGAGGCCTTCGACGTTCAAGAGGTCCACGCCCATCCGTCTCTCCGATAATTCCTTGGAGTTCAGCATCGCATATGTCGCTTCCATGACGCGCCAGCGGCAGCGCGCATGGCTGCTCTCTTCCGGAGCGTCTTGTCGCACGGGGAGAATCCGGCAAAAAGGGCTGATAGCATGACCGACCTCCGCGCCTTGCCGTCCGCATCAGCTCCCACACGCCGCTCCGCGATCGCCTGGCTCAACAACCAGCCCTATCTGCTGCTCAGCCTGACCTCGCTGTTCTGGGCCGGCAATATCGTGATCGCGCGCTATGTCGGCAATCACGTGCCGCCGCTGACGCTGTCCTGCCTGCGCTGGTCGGGCACCTGCCTCATCCTGCTGCCCTTTGCCTGGCCGCATCTGCGGCAGGACTGGCCGGCGCTGCGCGCCCGCCTGCCACTGATGCTGCTGCTCTCGCTCTCCGGCTTCGCCTTCAACAATGCGATCTCCTATTGGGGGCTGCAATACACCCAGGCCCTCAACGCGCTCCTGATCCAGTCGGCGGGGCCGCTGTTCGTGGCGCTGTGGGCCCTGGTGCTGTTCGGCGTGCGGCTGACCGGCGCGCAGCTCGCCGGCATCACCCTCTCGCTGGCCGGCGTCCTCACCATCATCCTGCGCGGCGATCTCGGCGCGCTCGCCTCCATCAGCTTCAATCGCGGCGATGTGATGCTCGCCTCCGCGCTTTTGTCGTTCGGACTCTATTCCGCGCTGATGATGCGGCGCCCGGTGACGCATCAGCTCTCGCTGATCGCGTTCACCACCGGCTGCGGAGCCTTGATGCTGGTGCCCGGCTCGATCTGGGAATATCTGACCGGCGCCACGCTCAAGTTCGACGCGCTCACGCTGGGAACGCTGGCCTATGTCCTGATCTTCCCCTCGGCGCTGGCCTATCTGTTCTTCAACCGCGGCATCGCGATGATCGGACCGAACCGGGCCGCGCCGTTCTTCCATTTGGTACCGGTGTTCGGCTCGGCGATGGCGATCTTCCTGCTCGGCGAGGCGCTGCAGCCGTTTCACCTGATCGGCTACGCGCTGGTGCTGGCCGGCGTCGTGATCGCGTCACGGCGGAGCTCGACCAAACGGTGAATGCGGCACGGCAACGCCTTCCGCTTTTGGCCGTGACCGGCTAGTTTCCCCGGCAACCAACTGCCCATAAACCCAGCGGGGGAAACGACGATATGATCTCTGGACTGAAACACCATTGGCGCATGCTGGCGGCGGCATCCCTGGCATTCGCGCTGCTGTCCGGCGCGGCCACGGCGCAGGCACCGGGCTACCCGAACCGCAACATCACGCTGGTATTGCCGTTCGCGGCCGGCAGCGGCACCGACACCACGACGCGCCTGATCTCGAAGGAGGTCGGCACTGCGCTCGGCGTCACCATGGTGATCGACAACAAGGCGGGCGCCAACGGCTCGATCGCGGCGAGTTACGTCGCCCGCTCCGCGCCCGACGGCTACACCCTGTTCGTGACGACCAACACGACGCACTCGGCCAATCCCTATCTGCTCAAGACCATGAGCTACGACCCGGTCAAGGACTTCACGCCGATCGCGCGAACCGGCGACTTGCCGTTCATGCTGGTAATCAATCCGGAAATCCCGGCCAACTCAGTCGCCGAGCTGATCGCGCTCGCCAAGAAGGAGCCGGGCAAATACTCCTACGCCAGCGGCAGCTCATCGGCCATCGTGTCGGGCGCGACCTTCGCCCGCCTCGCCGGCATCGATCTGTTGCACGTCCCCTACAAGAGCTCGCCGCCCGCGCTCACCGACGTCATCGCCGGCCGCGTCTCCATGATGTTCGTCGACGTCCCGACCGGGCTGCCGCACGTCAACGCCAAGGCGCTGAAACCGCTGGCCGTCACCACCAAGCGGCGCTCGGCGCTGCTGCCGGAGCTGCCGACCATGGATGATACTGTGAAAGGCTTCGACATCACCTCATGGCAGGGCTATCTCGGCCCGGCCAATATGCCCAAGGACATCGTGGTCAGGCTGAACGCCGAGATCCGCAAGGTCGTCGAGCGTCCCGACATCAAGAGCCAGCTCGCCGAACGCGGCATGGAAGCATTTTCGAGCACACCTGAGGAATTCGACGCATTCCTGAAAGAACAGCTCGTGCTCTGGGAAAAGCTGATCACGGAAGCCGGGATCGAGAAGCAATAGTTGTGGTGCCGTAGGGTGGGCAAAGCGACTTGTCCGCCGTAGCTCGAAGAGCGAAGGCGGAAGCGTGCCCACCATCACGAGCGGAGCGCTAAATGGTGGGCACGGCGCTGGCGCGCCTTTGCCCACCCTACGATAGAACCTTCGCCCAGATTCGTCATTGCGAGGAGCGCAGCGACGAAGCAATCCATGCCTCCACAAGCGGTGAGATGGATTGCTTCGCTGCGCTCGCAATGACGCGAGATAATAGACCAAGCTTACGCCGCGCGCACCTTGGCCAGGAACTGGTCGACGGCGTTGCGGAGCATGCCGGACTGGGTGTCGAGCTCGCGGGCGTTCGACAGCACGTCGGAGGCCGCCGTGCCGGTGGCGGTGGCGGCCGTGGTGACGCCGCCGATATGGGTGGAAATCTCGCTGGAGCCAGTCGCGACCTGCTGGATGTTGCGCGCGATCTCGCGCGTCGCATCGCCCTGCTGGTCGACCGAGGTCGAGATGCTGGCGGTGATCTCGCTCATCTGGGCGATCGTCCCGGTGATGCCGCCGATCGAGGCGACCGCCTCCGTGGTCGAGGCCTGCATGGCGGCGACCTGGGCGGAGATCTCCTCGGTCGCTTTCGCGGTCTGGTTGGCGAGCGCCTTCACCTCTGAAGCGACCACCGCAAAGCCACGGCCGGATTCGCCGGCGCGCGCGGCTTCGATCGTGGCGTTGAGCGCGAGCAGGTTGGTCTGCGCGGCGATCGAGTGGATCAGCTTCACCACCTCACCGATCTTCTCCGCGCCGGTGGAGAGCGCCTGCACGGTGGCGTTGGTGCGCTCGGCATCGGCCACCGCCTTGCTCGCGATCTCGCTGGATCGCGCTACCTGGCGGGAGATCTCGGTCACCGAGCTCGACAGTTCCTCGGCCGCGGCAGCCACGGTGCCGACATTGTTCGAGGCGCTTTCGGACGCCGCGCTGACCGTCGCAGCCCGCGCGCTGGCGTCGCTCGCGGTCGCCGTCATCGATTGCGCTGTGGTCTGCATGCCGGCCGCAGCGGTCGCGACCGAACGGACCACGCCGGTGATGCTGCGCTCGAAATCGTTGGCGATATTCTCCATCGCGGCACGGCGCTCGGCCGCAGCGCGGGCCTGCGTCTCCGCTTCCGCCTGCTCGAGGCCGCGGATGCGAACCGCATTGTCCTTGAAGATCTGCACGGTCGCCGCCATGGCGCCCACCTCGTCGCCGCGGCCGACGCCGGGAATATCGCCATCGAGCTTGCCGTCGGCGAGTTCCCGCATCCTTGTGCCGAGCTGGCCGAGCGGCCTGGTAATGCTGCGCCCGATCAGCCAGGCGATCGAGCCGGAGATGATGGCGATGCCGAGGATCGAAAGGCCAAGCAGCCAGGCGATCGGCGCCAGCTTGGCATCGATATCGTCGATATAGGCCCCGGTGCCGAGATACATGTCGAAGCCGGGAACGGCGACGGCATAGCCGATCTTGCGGATCGGCTTCTGTTCGCCCGGCCGCACATATTCGTAGGTGAGGAGGATTTCGCCCTTCGCCTTCACGCCATCCATCAATTCGCGGGACAGCTTGCGGCCGTTGGTGACCACGTCCATGCGGTTGGCGCCGATCTGCTTGGGATCGGGCGCAAGGACGGTGATGCCATCATAGGAGGTGCCGAACAGGTAGCCGGAGCCGTTGTCATAGGTCATGGAGTTGCCGCGCTTGCCGAGCTCGGCGAGCGCCGCCTCCTTGGTCGTCCGCCCGGCATCGACCTCCTTTTTCAGGCCGGCCGCCATGTTCACGGCCATCTCGACCATCGCCTTGGTCTGGTCGATGCGCGCCTTCATCATTTCGCGCTGCATCAGATGACCCGCGAGGACGCCGGCGGCGCAGAGACCAAGGATGGTCACCCCCACCAAAATGCCGAGTTTGGGGGTGATCTTGAGGTTGGTCAGCTTCACAGGGCGTCTCCGGCGAATGGCGCGCTTGCGTGTTTGGCGGATTGATTCGGTCCACCCTAATGTGAGAGCCTTTAGCGTCTGGTTACGAAGCCTCTCCGTAAAAGCCCGGGAAAGCCGCGCTCAAGGCGACCGGGACGGGTGCGGAATGGCTGCGGCTTGCGAAGACGCGGCAGCGGCGACTTGTCGCGGCCTAGTGATGGCCGAAGAATCAACAACCGAAGAAGAAAATCGGGAGCAGGAGATGTCGAAGTTCAGGGTGGTGACGCCGAAGGGCGCAAGCTTCACGGTGGCCGGCGGCGGCTACGATTATGAAAAGGAAGCGCTCGATCCGATCGGCGCCGAGATCATCGAGGCGCCCGCCAACGAGGCGGAATTCATCGCAGCCGCCAAGACGGCGGATGCGATCTACGCCAAGGGCATGCCGATCACCAAGGCGGTCATCGATGCGCTCGAGAACTGCAAGGTGATCACGCTTGGCACCGTCGGCGTCGACAGCGTCGACGTTAAGGCGGCAACCGCCCGCGGCATCCCCGTCACCAACATCCCCGACACCTTCATCGAGGAAGTCGCCGATCACGCGATGATGCTGCTGCTTGCCGGCTTCCGCCGCCTGGTCGAGCAGGACAAGATGGTGCGCGAAGGACGCTGGACCGAAGGACGCCCGGCGCTGCTGAAAATTCCGCGCCTGATGGGCCAGACGCTCGGCTTCATCTCGTTCGGACGCGTGGCGCGCGCGGTGGCGAAGCGCGCGGCCCCGTTCGGCCTGCGGATGATCGCCTACGATCCGTTCATCCAGGAAACGCTGATGTCGGAACACAACGTGCTGCCGGCGACGCTGTCGGAGGTGCTGTCGCAATCCGACTTCGTCTCGATGCATGCGCCGGCACGGCCCGAGGTGCATCACATGCTCACCGAGAAGCATTTCCGGCAGATGAAGAAGAGCGCGATCTTCATCAACACCGGACGCGGCGCCACGGTCGACGAGGAAGGATTGATCAAGGCGCTGCAGGAAGGCCGGATCGCGCATGCCGCGCTCGACGTGCTGGAGAAGGAGCCGCCGTCGCACAACAATCCCCTGCTCCGCATGGACAACGTCACGCTGACCGCCCATGTCGCCTCCGCATCTGCACGTTTCGATGAAGCGCGCAAGCGCCGCGTGGGCTACGAATTGTCACTGGTGCTTTCCGGGCTGTGGCCGGTAAGCTGCGTCAATCCGTCGGTGCTGCAGAATACCTCGCTCCGGCGCTGGCAGCCTGTCAGCATGGATCGCGGCCCGAACAGCTAGCCGGCGGGGAACACGCGTTTCCCGCGACGCGGAAATTGCGCGGGGCAAAAGTCTCAAGGCGATTGCTTCGGCCCCACGAGGACTGAGGCTCACGTTCACCGGCGAGTAACGCCGGGAACGAAAAACAAGGGAGGAGACTATGGGGAACGACCTCACCCGTCGTGACGCGTTGGCGCTCGGCCTCTCGGCCGCGGCGCTGGCGGCAACCGGCGCTTCGGCGCAATCAACCGAATCGCGCGTCAAGGCGGCCGACGTCGCCGCACCGTCGCTGCCGATCGAGAAGGGCGCGAACCTGCGGATGCTGCGCCCGGTCCGCTTCGTCAAGGCCGACGAGGACGTGTTCCGCGCCAACGCCGCCAAGTTCACCGAGAAGATGGGCGTTGAGGTCAAGGTCGATTTCGTCGGCTGGGAGGACATCAACCAGCAGACGGCGGTGACCTCGAACTCCGGCGCCGGTCCCGACATCATCATCGGCTTCTCGGACGCGCCGCATATCTACGCCGACAAGCTGATCGAACTCACCGATGTCGCCGAATATCTCGGCAAGCGCTATGGCGGCTGGCAGACGCTGGCCCAGAAATACGGCAAGCGCGCCAAGGGCAACGCCTGGATCGGATTGCCGTTCGGCGCCAGCGGCGGGCCGCTGGTGTACCGCAAGTCGGTGCTGCAATCGATCGGCTACGACAAGATACCGGAAGATCATGCGGGCGTGCTGGACGTCTGTCGCAAGCTGCAGAAGGCCGGCAAGCCCGCAGGCTACGCGCTCGGCAACGCGGTCGGCGACGGCAACGGCTTTGCCAACTGGATCCTGTGGTCGCACAATGCCTCCCTGCTCGATGAAGAAGGCAACGTCACCATCAACAGCAAGGAGACGGTGGCCGCGCTGAAATATCTGAAGGAGCTGTATCCGACCTTCATCGCCGGCACGCCATCCTGGAACGACGTCTCCAACAACCGCGCCTACTCGTCGCAGGAAATCGCGCTGACGGCCAACGGCGTCTCGCTCTATTTCGCGCTGAAGAACGATCCGGCGACCGCCGCGATCGCCGAGGACACCGAGCATCAGTTCCTGCCGAGGGGCCTCGCAGCCTCCACGCCGATGTCGGGGCTGACGCTGAACGCCATGGTGTTCAAGCACAGCCCCTATCCGAACGCGGCGAAAGCCTTCCTGCAGTTCATGCTGGAGAAGGAGCAGTACGAGCCGTGGCTGAACGCCAATAGCGGGTACTGGTCGCAGCCGCTCGCAGCCTATGCGGAAGCCGCCGTGTGGTCCGGCGATCCCAAGGTCAAGATCTTCAAGGACACCATGAAGAGCCAGTATTACGCCGGCTACAAGGGCCCGATCTCGACCGCGACCGGCGCCGTCAATGCCGACTACGTGCTGGTGCAGATGTGCGCGTCGGTCGCGACAGATGCCGCAACGCCGGAGGCCGCGGCCGCGGAAGCCGAGCGGCGCTGCAAGCGATATTTCCGCAGATGAGACCGCACTAGTCGCGTTCCGTCATTCCGGGATGGTCCGAAGGACCAGACCCGGAATCTCGAGATTCTCTGATGTGCAATTGCACATCAAAGTTCGATGCTGCGCATCGCCCCGGAATGACAGCCCAAAGCAGGACACGTATTCATGTCCGTGACCACACTATCTCCCCGAGGCATCGCGCTGCGCCAGCCGAACTGGTTCGCGCGCCTGCTCGACTACAAGCCGTTCCTGATCGTCGTGTGCCTTGCGCCGGCGATCGGGCTACTCGCCGTGTTCCTCACCTATCCGCTCGGGCTCGGCGTCTGGCTCGCCTTCACCGACACCACGATCGGGCGGCGCGGCATCTATGTCGGGCTGGAGAACTTCCAGTACCTGCTCAGCGATCCCCTGTGGTGGGGCGCGGTGTTCTACAGCGTGTTCTACACAGCGGTCGCGACCTTCGGAAAATTCGCACTCGGCTTCTGGCTGGCGCTCTTGCTCAACAACCACTTCCCGTTCAAGAGCATCCTGCGCGCCATCGTGCTGCTGCCATGGATCGTGCCGACCGTGCTGTCGGCGCTGGCATTCTGGTGGATCTACGATCCGCAGTTCTCGATCATCTCCTATCTCCTGGTCGACGTGCTGCACTGGCGCTCGACCAATATCGACTTCCTCGGCTCGGCCTGGCCGGCGCGATTTTCGCTGATCGCGGCCAATATCTGGCGCGGCATCCCGTTCGTGGCGATCTCGCTCTTGGCGGGCCTGCAGACCATCTCGCCTTCGCTTTACGAGGCGGCGATGCTGGACGGCGCCTCATCCTGGCAGCGCTTCCGCTACATCACCTTCCCGATGATGATGCCGATCCTCGCCATCGTGATGACGTTCTCGATCATCTTCACCTTCACCGATTTCCAGCTCGTCTACGCCATCACCCGCGGCGGGCCGGTGAATTCGACGCACCTGCTCGCGACGCTGGCGTTCCAGCGCGGCATTGCCGGCGGCGAGCTCGGCGAGGGCGCGGCGATCGCGGTGTCGATGGTGCCGTTCCTGGTGTTCGCGACGCTGTTCAGCTATTTCGGCCTAGCCCGGCGCAAATGGCAGCAGGGAGAGAGCGATGACTGACGCAGTCGCGCAACCAACCAACGTCGCCAGCGCAACCCCCGACACCATGGCGTGGGACTCCCGCGCGCGGCGGATGATGATGATCTATCTGCCGCTCGCCTGCTTCGTCATCATCCTGCTGTTCCCGTTCTACTGGATGGCGGTGACCGCGTTCAAACCGAACGCGGAGCTCCTGAACTACAAGGAGCACAACCCGTTCTGGATATCCTCGCCGACGCTGGCGCACATCCAGCACCTCCTGTTCAACACCGCCTATCCGCGCTGGCTGAAGACGACGATGCTGGTGGCGATCGGCTCCACTTTCCTGTCGCTGCTCGCGAGCACGCTTGCAGCTTACGCGATCGAGCGGCTGCGCTTCCGCGGCAGCCCCTATGTGGGCCTCGGCATCTATCTCGCCTATCTGGTGCCGCCGTCGATCCTGTTCATTCCGCTCGCGACCGTCGTGGTGCAGTTCGGCTTGTTCGACAGCCCGCTCGCGCTGATCCTGGTCTATCCGACCTTCCTGGTGCCGTTCTGCACCTGGCTGCTGATCGGCTATTTCAAGTCGATCCCCTATGAGCTCGAGGAATGCGCGCTGGTGGACGGCGCAACAAGGCTGCAGATCCTGCGGCGGATCACGTTGCCGCTCGCAGTGCCCGGCCTGATCTCGGCCGGCATCTTCTCCTTCACGCTGTCATGGAACGAGTTCATCTACGCGCTTGCCTTCATCCAGAGCAGCGCCAACAAGACCGTGCCGGTCGCGATCCTGACCGAGCTCGTCTCCGGCGACGTCTATCAATGGGGCGCGCTGATGGCGGGCTCGCTGCTCGGCTCGCTGCCGGTTGCGATCTTCTACTCGCTGTTCGTGGACTACTATGTCTCCTCGCTCACCGGCGCGGTGAAGGAGTAGCGGTTATCGCAGCGAGAACGAGATCGGCACGTTGAAGCCCATCGCGGGGTGCATCATGTCGGCCGGGAACGGCGGAAACGGCTGGGCGCGGCGAACCATCGCCACCACCTCCGCATCCAGCGCGGGATTGCCCGACGACCGGCCGAGCCGGCTCGACGTCACCTGTCCGTTGCGGCCGAGTGTGAAAACCACGCTGGCGACGCCCTGCTGTCCGGCGGACTTGGCACCCGGCGGATATTGCTTGAAGCGCAGGAGATGGGCACGGACGATCTGATTGTAGGAGGCGACGGCGGCCGCGGAGGCGCCGCTGCTCACGGCGGACATGGTCGGTCCCTGGCGCTCGACGCGTGGTGACGCAGTGGTGCGCGGCGCCGGCGGTGCCTCCGTCGGCTTCTTGGCGTCGGGGCGGACCACCTTCGGCTTGACCGGCGCCGGCTTATGGTCGGGAACGGGCTTTGCAGGTTCGGGCGTCGTCGGCGCCGGCTGCACCTTCTGCTCCGGTGGCGCCACCACCTCCGGCTTTTCCTGCGGCGGGGTCGGCGGGATCAGCTCTTCCACCGCCTGCTGCGGCGCCGGTTCGGGCGGCGAAGCGTCAGCGGCCTGCATCTCGGGGCCCGGCGCGAGATCCAGCGGCGTCGATTGCGGCGCCGACGTCGCCGGCGCCATGTCGACCATGATCGCAGGCAAGGAGACACCGGGCAGCGGCTGCTCGCGATACCATTTCATGCCGGCCGCGATCAGCGCCGCATGGGTGGCGAGGATTGCGACCGCCGAGATGCCCCAGCGCCGCAACGCGGTCTGGTCGGTGACGTCATGCAGCGCGAAGGCGTTCATTTGAGGATCAGCTCCGGCCGTCGAGGCCGACCAGCGCGATCTTGAGATAGCCCGCGTTGCGCAACAGGTTCATCACCTCCATCAATTCGCCGTAGCTCACCGCCTTGTCGGCACGCACGAAGATGCGCTCGTCCTTGCGGCCCTTGGTGGCGCCGTCGATAGTCGTGGCGAGCGCATCACGCGCGACGATATCCTCGCCGACGGCGACGGACAGATCGGGCTTCACCGTGACAAACACCGGCTTGTCCGGGCGCGGCTGCGGCTCGGCGGTGCTCGCGGGCAGGTCGACGCCGAGATCGACGGTGGCGAGCGGTGCCGCGACCATGAAGATGATGAGCAGCACCAGCATGACATCGATGAAGGGGGTGACGTTGATCTCATGCGCCTCGACGAGATCGTCCTCGGCCCGAAACCGCCCGCCCCCTGCACTGCCCGCCCCGAGCCTGACGCCCATCATTCACTCCGCGGCGCGGGCGAGGCGAAACAGGCCGCGGTCGCCCTCGCGGCTGACCAGGAGCAGCACCATCGCGCAGGCATCTCCAAGCAGCGCGCGATGGGCGGCGATCGACCGCGTCAGATGATTGTAGATCACGACCGCGGGGATCGCCGCGACCAGCCCCAGCGCGGTCGCAAGCAACGCTTCGGCAATGCCGGGCGCGACCACCGCGAGGTTGGTCGTATGCGCCTCGGAGATGCCGATGAAGGAATTCATGATGCCCCAGACCGTGCCGAACAGGCCGACAAAGGGCGCGGTGGCGCCAATGGTCGCGAGCACACCGGTGCCGCGCGCGATCTGCCGTGCCATCGCGGCCTCCACCCGCTCCAACCTGAGCGCGGTACGCTCCTTGAAGCCGTCATCGAACACGCCGCCGGAAAGGCTCGCCTCGCGCGCCGCCGATTGGATGATCTGCGCCACCGCGTCGTCGCCGCCGCGGCTCGCCTGCTCCGCCTCAGCCAGCAGCGTATCCTTCTCGAGCAGGCGCAGCCGCTGTTTCGCCAGTGCCGTCTGGCGGCGGATCTCGATGGTTTTCGCCAGCCAGATCGTCCACGTCGCCAGCGAGGCGAAGGCCAAGCCGATCATGACCGCCTTCACCACGATGTCGGCGCTCTGGAACATGCCCCAGGGCGAGAGGTTGCGCGGCAATAGCGCGTTATCGTCGGCGGCGAAGCAAGCAGCCGGCCACAGCATTGCGCTGGAAGCGATCAGCGCCGTGACGATCGGGCGCCGGCAAAATCCATCGAACCATGCTTGCATGATCGCCTCCCGCCGTTGCTTCCTCAGGCCGCGCTCCTAGAGCTTCGGTTCTGATTGAATCAGAACCGAAGCTCTAGATTCTTGTTTTGACGCGTTTTCTTCACGCGAACCGGTGTCCACTTCGCTCGAAAACGCGCTGGGCGCGATCCGGTCCGCGAGTGCACGGAAGCGCTGGAGCTGGTCGCCGCGCAGCGCGCGGGTCTCGTCGCGGCCGACGAACACCTTGAACATGATGCCGCCGTCGACATTGATGAAGGCGATGAAGGCCGACGACTTGCCCATGAAGGGGCGCTCGACAAAGGCGATCGCCCCGCAACGCTCGTGGCGGAGATGGCCGTGCAGGCCCTGCGGCTGCATCAGGTTGAAATAGCCGCGGCCGATCTCGCCACCCGGTATTGCGCCGGTGAACTCGAAAATCGCATCGTCGGTGTGGACGATCAGCGTCACCTCGCCCCAACCAGCGACGTCCTGCATGGCGGCGGCGAATTCGCCGCCTGCACCGATCCGCACCATCTCGCCCGGCAGCGCCTCGATCACCGCGCGCGGCGAAACCTTTCGCTCACGCGCGACGTTCTCGATCACGGCGCCGGGATTGTCGGCCATGTAGGCCCTGAGATCGGCAAGCTCCGTACTCGACATGGCAGTCTCCTTACGCCGCAGCGCTCGCCTTGCGCTCGGTCTGGATCACCTCAAAGCCTTCGAATTTGGGATGGCCGAGATAGAGGCTCTCGCCGGTCTTGTTGTCGGCACGGGCATGCGCGCGGCGGAATTCTTCCGAGCGTGTCCAGGCTTCGAACGCCGCCTTGTCGACCCAGGTGGTGTGTGACGAATACAGCGTGTGGTCCTCGGCCTCAGGCCCCTTGAGCAGATGGAATTCGACGAAGCCCGGCAGGTCGCCGAGATAGGATTCCCGGGTGGCCCAGACGGTCTCGAACGCCTGCTCCGAGCCCTTCTTCACCTGGAAGCGGTTCATGGCGATAAACATTGTCGAATTCTCCTTCTGGGTTTGCGGCGCTGGCCGCTTGTTTGGTTTTCGGCGCTGCGCCGCTTGCGCAGCCTGCCGGTTAAGTTGGTTGAAAACAAGAACGCGCCGAGCCGCGCTGGCATCAGCGCGGCCGGCGGCATGATGGTGATGGCCCTCCCGTCAGGGCTGCCGGTTCCTCGATCAGGTCCCTCCAAAGTGATATCTGAGGCCGCCCTTGAAGACGATCCCCGGCCCCGCGCTGGCCCATTTGACGTCGTTCTGGGTGTCGCCGGTGGAGCCGACCGGAATGGCGTAGGGACGGTAGTATTGATCCAGGAGGTTCTCGACCGAGAAGTTGAGCACCAGATCGCGCGTCGGCGTGTAGGCCACGTAGAGATTCACGAGATCGTAGGACGTCGCCGGCGTGAAGGTCGGGGGGATATTGTTATTGGCCTGCGCCGACGTCCACATCGCGGAGATCACCAGCGTGTTGTCGAGCAGGCGCACGCCGGCCGTGGTGGTGATCTTCTGCGGCGGGATGCTGTAGAGCCCGAGGCCGGTCTGGAGGTTCTTGCCCTGCATGTAGCTCCCGGCAATGCCGACGAACCAGGTTCTGGCATCATACATGGTCTCAGCTTCGAAACCCTCGATTCGGGCCTCGGCGATGTTCTGGTACTGCACGAAGGGCAACACGGTGATGCGCGGTGCGGGCGGCGGACCGGTCGGAACCACCAGCGGAGGACCATAGGAAACCAGATCGATGTAGTTCTCGATGTCGTTGCGGAAGAAGTTGAACTTGCCGCGGATGCTGTCGCCCGGCACGAACAGGTCGTTCTTCTTCAGGTTGAAGCCGATCTCCTTGTTCTTGCCGATCTCGGGCTTCAGGTTCGGATTGGGGACGAAGCAGAATGTCGAGTCGGCGCCGGGCCCCGGCGTGCCCGACGGACAACGGAAGAACGAATCGTTGATGGTGGCGCCGGAATGCGGGCCGTTGACGAGCGTCTCGGTGATCGACGGCGCGCGGTAGCCTTCGGCATAGCTGACATAGGGCGTCAGCATCGCGGCAGGCATCAGTCCGACCGTGATCTTCGGCGAAAGGCGGTCGCCGCTGGAGGACGTCGTCCCCGATTCCAACTGGTAATTGTCGTAACGCAGCGCCGAGATGGTTTCGACCAGGTTCTGGTAATTGGCCTTCCACTGCACGAAGCCGCCGGACACCGTGCGACGGCCGCCTGGCGTCGTCACCTCGGACGTGCCGCTCCTGTCGTTCGTGCTCACCTGGTCCTGGAACGCATCAAGACCGTAGGTGATGGCATTGTGCCAATCCAACAAATCGAAACGTGAGGTGTTGTGGATATCGACGCCGTAGGTATCCAGGAGATAGCCGCGATTGCTGCCGATACAGCCGGAGACGGCGTTGCCGGGCACGCCACCGCAGAAAGCCGACGGCGTGGTGGTGGTATGCCCGGTCTTGACCTGGTCGTTCTCGGTGCGATTCCAGTAGACCTTCGCATCCCAGTCGAACAACCGTGAGCGTCACGAGAGGATCGCCGTGCCCGGCCTTGACTTGCGCGGAATGCTTTGGATTGCCCGATCGGGGTGATTGACGCTGCCGCTGGGCGATGATTGGGTGCTCCCCTCTGAAGGGACCTCTG
>NZ_JBVAPG010000194.1:0-13778 GCF_055413685.1 Bradyrhizobium sp. LeoA1Lang
GAGATACGGTCCCATTGCGTGTCGTTCAGAACGAGCCGATCCAGAACCCCCAAGGCTTCCTCCTAAAAGAAAGCCTTGAATCACGTTCCGTCTGATTTGAGAATCCCAAGAGTCCACACAGCCTAGGCGGCATCAGGTGCGGCGGACATCGCCGGCTCACTTAACTAAACTGTACGGTATCGTTTCGTTATCGTCAACAGCGTTCCGACGCCGATAGCCGCCCAAATCGCGGGGCAGCCCGCTGCGTCGGGCATGGCTTATCGAGATGTCAGCGGGACGGGCGGGTCCGTGCGCCGGATTTCTGCGGCCGACCGCCAGGTCCGCCGATGCCGGTCATCAAAAGCCGCAAGGACGCCCGCAAGCGTTTTTCCTCAGCCTTCCGGTCAATCGGAATGCCGTTGGTCGCCTGCCGGAAGGTGTGGCCGACGGTGATGTTGAGATAGACCTCGGCGGCGGTTGTCGTGTCCTCGATCTGGACCGCTCCCTCGGCGACCAGGCGATCAAACAGACGGGTCATCGTCGAAACGGCTTTCAGGTAGCCTTCTTCCTCCGCGAGCCTTGCGAGCTCGGGAAAATTGGTTGCCTGCGCCGCCACAATGCGGCCCAGAGCCCCCGGCTCGGGCCCGCTGATCAAATTGAGCATCTGCCGCGCCAGATCGAGGAGAACTTGCTCGACGGAAACGCCGGAAACATCGCTGCACTGCATTTCCGCCGCTGTCGAGAGCGGAGAGAGCCAGCGCGCAATCTCGCGCCGCAACACGGCCTCGAACAGGCCCCGCTTGTCGCGATAGCGGGCGTACACGGTGGGCTTGCTGACCCGCGCCGTTTCCGCGACGGCGTCGATCGATGTCGCCTCGAAGCCGCGCTCCAGAAAAAGCCGGGTGGCAACCTCGATCAACCGCAGGTCGCGCTGGATGGCGGCGCTTTTTGTCGGGCGGCCGCCGCGAGATTTCGCAACGCTCTGCCGTGCCGCCCGTGCCATTAACCTCGTCAGTGGTTCCGTCCTCTCGGCGCTACAATGTCCCCCGCTCTATATCGTGCCGCCGTGCAGCCGTCATCGCCAATCTGCCGGCGGCGCCGGCCTCATGCCATCACGCGCTCGGGCAACAGCTCCGCGATCTGGACCGCGTTCAGCGCAGCGCCCTTCAGGAGCTGGTCGGCGGCCACGAAGATCGAGATCGAATGGCCGCTGGGGTCGCTCAGATCCTTGCGGATGCGGCCGACCAGCACGTCGTCCTGGCCGGAGGCATCGATCGGCATCGGAAAGTAATTCCCGGCGCGATCGTCCACGATCCGCACGCCCGGCGCGGACGCAAGAAGCGCGCGCACCTGGTCCTCGCTAACAGGCTTCTCGCATTCGAAGGTGATGGCCTCGCAATGTGCGCGCAGCACCGGCACGCGGACGCAGGTGACGCCGACTGCTATTCTGTCATCCTCGAAGATCTTGCGGGTCTCCTTGATGACCTTGGTCTCCTCGTCGTTGTAGCCGGTCTCGGGATCGACGGCGGTGTTGTGGTTGAACAGGTTGAAGGCGTAAGGGTGCGGCATCACCTTCGGCGTATAGACCTGTCCGTTCAGATTGGCGCGGGTCGATTCCACCAGCTCCTCCATTGCCGCGGCACCGGCGCCGCTTGCGGCCTGATAGGTCGAGATGATCACGCGCTTGATGCGGTTCTTCTGGTGGATCGGCCACAGCGGCACGAGCGCAGTGATCGCCGCGCAGTTCGGGACGGCGATGATGCCCTTGTGCTCGCGGATGCGGGAGGCGTTGATCTCCGGGATCACCAGCGGCACGTTCGGGTCCATGCGGAAGGCGGAGGAATTGTCGACCACGACGGCGCCGGCCTTCACCGCGATCGGCGCGAACTTCTTCGAGACGCCGCTGCCGGCCGAGAACAGGGCGATGTCGACGCCCTCGAACGAGCGCTCGTTGAGCTCCTCGATGACGATCTTTTGCCCGCGGAAGTCGATGGTCTTGCCCGCCGAACAGCTGCTCGCCAGCGGCTTCAGCTTGCGCACGGGAAAGCCGCGCCGGTCCATGGTGGCGATGAACTCGGCACCGACGGCGCCGGTCACGCCGGCAATGGCAACAACGGGATCGTTCTTCACGGGAGTCTCCATTCATTTGAGCATGATCTTTTTCGGAAAACCGGTGCCCACTTTTCCGGATCATGCTTCAGGCAATAAAAAAAGCCCCGGACCTTCATCAGGCGGGGCTTCGGTTTGAGATGATGCGGTCGGTCCGACTACGCGCGCACGCCTCCCAAGGCCCCGGAGAGCTTTTTGGTCGTGGTGGTGCGTTTGGTCGCGATGATCATGGTGGTGGAACTTATGCGGGAGGTTTTGGGCTCCGTCAACGGCATTCCAGCCGGAAATCGCCGTCAATGCGGTTGAACAGGGGCAGTTGTCACGCCATAAGCGGCCGCATGGACCTTCCCAATCATTTCGAATTGCTCGCGACCGACGGTAATGCCCGTACCGGCCGGCTGACCACGCCGCATGGCGTGGTACGCACGCCGGCCTTCATGCCGGTCGGCACCGCCGGCGCAATGAAGGGCATGCACTGGCGCGAGGTGCGCGATGCCGGCGCCGACATCGTGCTCGGCAACACCTATCATTTGATGCTGCGGCCCGGTGCCGAGCGCATCGCAGCCCTGGGCGGCCTGCAGACGTTCACCGGCTGGAACGGGCCGATGCTGACGGACTCCGGCGGCTTCCAGGTGATGTCGCTGTCGGAGCTGCGCAAGGTCAGCGAGAACGCCGTGACGTTCCGCTCGCATATCGATGGCGCCAAGGTCGAGCTGTCGCCGGAGCGCTCGATCGAGGTGCAGCGATTGCTCGGCTCCGACATTGCGATGCAGATGGATGAATGCGTGCGATTGCCGGCGGAGCGCGACGATATCGAGCGCGCGATGCGGCTGTCGCTGCGCTGGGCCGAGCGCAGCAAGCGCGCGTTCGAGACCGCACCTCACGGCTACATGCTGTTCGGCATCGTGCAGGGCGGCGATGTGCCGGAGCTGCGCAGGCAGAGCGCCAAGGAGCTGGTCGAGATCGGTTTTCACGGTTACGCGATCGGAGGGCTTGCGGTCGGCGAGCCGCAGGCGGTGATGCTGGCGATGATCGAGGAGACTGCGCCGGTGCTGTCCGCGGACCGTCCGCGCTATCTGATGGGCGTCGGCACGCCCGAGGACCTCCTGGAGGCAGTCGCGCGCGGCATCGACATGTTCGACTGCGTGATGCCGACGCGGAACGGACGCCACGGCGTGGCGTTCACCCGGTTCGGGCCGGTGAACCTCCGCAACGCACGACACGCCGACGATCCGCGTCCGCTGGACGAGGAGAGCGCGTGGCCTTCCGCGCACAGCTATTCGCGCGCCTATCTGCATCACCTCGTGAAATCGGGCGAGACGCTTGGGGCAATGCTGCTGTCGGAAATCAACATCGCCTATTACCAGCAGCTCATGCAGGACATTCGCGCCGCGATCGCAGGCGAAAGTTTTGAGGACTTCCAAAAGCAAACGCGCGCCGACTGGGCGCGCGGTGACATCGCTACGAAGCTTTAGGTTGACTGACGCGTTTTCTTCACGCGAACCGGTCTCCACTTCGCTCGAAAACGCTATGTTATCAGTTGCAGGCGAAGCGCTTGACCGAGTGCTTGGTCACGAAACCGTAACCGCAGGTGTCGCAGGTCCAGAGATAGCTGATGATATAGTCGTGCAGATAGGCGGACGCTTCCGCGGCTATCATGGAGTCAGCGCACACCGGACAGGTCGGCAGATCGCACCCGCGCGGGTCCGGACGAACCGCGATGGTCGACGGGATTTCAGCGATTGCTGTCATCGTGACCTCCTGGCGATCTGTGGGGTGTTTAACTCAGGGGTAACTTATACACCGATTTATTTGACGTTGTCGCAACACAAATACGTTGGTTTATCGCGATTTAGAAACATTTCGCTATTGCGATGCAGCGATTTGTTAATCGATTATTTCCCTTCTTGCGCTGCGGCGTGCTCCGTTCCTAACTAACGAGAACCGCGATTTTCGCGGCACATTTTTGTCAGGGAGCCCCGCGATGGATGCGCCTTCAACTACGCGTGCAGTGCAACGACCGGGACGAGGGCTGGTCTATGACTCCATCGTGGATGCGATCGGCAACACGCCGATCGTCCGCCTGCGTCGGTTGCCGCAGGCCCACGGCGCGCACGCGACGATCCTCGCCAAGCTGGAATATTTCAATCCGGCGGCGAGCGTGAAGGATCGTATCGGCGCGGCGATGATCATCGCGATGGAGAAGGCCGGCATCATCAATGCCGACACCGTGCTGATCGAGCCGACCTCGGGCAATACCGGCATCGCGCTGGCGTTCGTTGCGGCCTCGCGCGGCTATCGGCTGAAACTGGTGATGCCGGAATCGATGTCGATCGAGCGCCGCAAGATGCTGGCGTTCCTTGGCGCCGAGCTCGTGCTGACGCCGGCGGCGCAGGGCATGAAAGGCTCGATCGCGGCCGCGGAAGAGCTGGTGCGCACGACGCCCAATGCGGTGATGCCGCAGCAGTTCAAGAACCTCGCCAACCCCGAGATCCATCGCCGCACCACGGCGGAGGAGATCTGGAACGATACCGGCGGAAACATCGACTACTTCGTCGCAGGCGTCGGCACCGGCGGCACTATCACGGGCGTCGGGCAGGTGTTGAAGCCGCGCAAGCCGTCGCTGCGCATCGTTGCGGTCGAGCCTGAGGAGAGTCCGGTGCTGTCAGGCGGCCAGCATTCGCCGCACAAGATCCAGGGCATCGGCGCCGGTTTCATTCCCGATATCCTCGATCGTTCCGTGATCGACGAGATCGTCAAGGTCAACAGCACCACCGCGATCGAGACGTCGCGCGCGCTGGCGCGCAACGAGGGCATTCCCGGCGGCATCTCTTCAGGGGCGGCGATCGCTGCGGCGCTAGAGATTGGCAAGCGGCCGGAAGCGGCGGGGAAAACCATCTTGGCTGTGGTGCCGTCGTTCGCCGAGCGCTATCTGTCGACCGTGCTGTTTGAAGGGATCTAGCAATGGCCGATCAACCCAGGCGACCGCGCACGCTGAACGACGCCCGCAGCGAGGCGGAGGCGGCGTTCAAGCGCGCCACCACCAAGGTGGCCGAAGCGCTGCCGAAGAAGAACGCCGCTCCCGGAGTGAAAGAGCAGGTCACGCTGCGCATCGATCAGGACGTGCTGGAATGGTTCCAGGAGAGCGGCCCGGGCTGGCAGGACCGCATCAACGAGGCGTTGCGCAAGGCGGCGGGGAAGTAGCTCCAACGAGGAGCCGCCAGAAACCAGAAAAGCCCGGCAGGAGCCGGGCTTTTCGTTGAACGCTTCCAAGGGCGTTAGCGACGGAACGCGCCGCCCAGCATGCCACCCACGACGCCGCCGACGAAGGCTGCTCCCGGATCGATGCCACCGCCGTGGTGGCGGGTGGGAGGGGGAGCGCTGCCGCCACCACCGCTGCTGGCGCGGCGCCGCGGGCGCTCTTCATCGCTCGAGCTCGTCGACGTGGTCGCCACGACCTCCGTCAGCAGCGCCTTGTGCTGCAGCCTGTTGAGGTAGCCGCTCTTCGGATAGCCGCGCGCGGCCTGCCAGCGCGTGATCACGGCGCGGGTCGGCTCGTCGAATTTGCCCGTGGCCTTGACGTCGAAGCCGAGCCCGTTCAGGCGGCGCTGCACGTCGCGGCGCTGGCCCTTGTCGAGGCCGATCTGGTCCTCGGTGACCTGGCTCGCTTCCTCGGTGAAGGTCGCAGGATCGATGCCGGCGGTGAGGTTGCGCGTCTGCGTGCTCGGTGCCGCACCGCTCTCAAGCGCGGCGATGCGGGCCAGCGCGAGCGAGCGGAACTGGCCGTTCGGATAGCTCGAGAGATAGGCGTTGAACTCTTCGGTCTTGTTGGAGTCCTTGATCGAACGCCAGAACTCGAGCTCGACGTCCGAGCTCGGCGCGGCTGCGACCGCGGTCGATACCGCAGGCGTGCCCGCCGCGGTGGCCGGGTTGTTCGCCGGCGCGCCGTTGAGATAGACCGAGCCGATCAGGTTGGTGTGGCCCCAGGGCAACTGGCCCTTGTTGGTCTCCTCGTTGACCTGGGCGCGGACCTTGGTCATCGCCTGCTGGATCTCGACGCCGGGCTGGGTGATGTTGGCGATCAGCGCGCGCGTGAACGGGCTGTTGGCGCCTTCCTGGCCGTCGAGCGCGGTCTGGCCCGGGCCGGTTGCGAACGCGATCAGCGTGCCTTCGCCGGATTTCATTTCGGCGAGGCCGGCCTGCACGTTGACGCTGCGGGTCGGCGAGTTCGACTTGATCTTGGCGGCGAACGGATTGTCGCGGCAGGCATCGAGGAACACCAGCTTGACCTTGGCGTCGCTCATGGTCTGGTCGAGCGTGAGGTCGATGTTGATGGCCGCGCCGAGCTTGACGTCCATCTCCGACTTGATGTCGGCATCGACAGGCAGGAGATAGTTGGTGCCACCGATCGCGATACCGTGGCCCGCATAGTAGAACACCGCGACATCGGCTCCCTGCGCCTTCTTGCCAAAGTCGAGCAGCTTCTCGGTCATTTTGTCGCGGGTGAGGTTGGTGCCCTCGACCACTTCGAAGCCGACATTGCGCAATGCGCTCGCCATCGACTTGGCGTCCATGGTCGGGTTGGGCAGCGGCGTCACGTTTTTGTAGGCGCCGTTGCCGACGACGAAGGCGACGCGTCGCTCGGCATGGGCGGCGGTTGCGGTCAGCGCCACGCAGATCAGCGAGGCGAGGAGGGTAAGGGTGCGCATTGAAATCCCCCAGCAGAATCGAAAAGACTTTGACTCTATCGCGTTCCGTCAGACTACACGAAAACACCATCGTTCGCGCAGCATAAAAATACCGCTGCGTCGACGAGAGAATCGCGTCGCCATAAGGCATGCCATGAAACGCGCCGCCGCTACGTGATCTACGTCACAAGCGCGTCGATCGTCAGGTCCCCGCGCGCGCGTGAGCCGGCGCGCTCGGTTTCAAGTTCAAGAGATTGCCGGCCAGGATCAGCAGTGCGCCGAGCACGGTGAACAGGTCGAGCCGTTCCGAATAGATCAGCCAGCCCGCGGTCGCGGTCAGCGGCACCCGGAGGAAGTCCATCGGAATCACGACGGTCGCATCCGCGTGCAGCAGCGCGCGCGCCATGCAGTAGTGCGAAAAAGTGCCGCAGAAGGCGATCAGGACGACCCAAACCCAGACATGCGCCGGCGGCCATGTCCAGACATAGAGCGACGGCAACAGGCCTGCGGCCGACTGCACGACCAGCATCCAGAAGATGATCGCCAGCGTCTGCTCGGTGCGGGTCAGCGACTTCACCATCGCAACCGAAATGCCGAAACCCACGGCTGCCGCGAGCGCGATCAGTTGGCCCGGATTGACCTCGCCCGTGGCTGGGCGGACGATGATGACCACGCCGATCAGGCCAAGCACGATCGCCGTGATCTTCCACATCGTCATGCGCTCGCCGAGGAAGGCTGCGGCGAGGATCGCCGTCCAGATCGGCATCGTGAATTCGATCGCCACCACCTGGCCGATCGGGATCAGCGTCAGCGCGAAGAACCAGCCAAGCTGCGCGCCGTAATGAATCAAATTGCGCGCGATGTGCATGTGCACGCGCGCGGTCTTCAGGATCGAAAATCCGCCACTCGCGTGGATCAGCGGGTAGAGCATGAAGAAGCCGAGGATCGAGCGCGCTTCCATGAGCTGAAACACGTTCATGTCCCGCATGGCTTCGCGGCCGGAAATCGCAATCACCAGCATCAGCGTGAGCCAGCCTGCCATCCACAGCGCGGCCTTGGTCTTGGAAGGGGTGCGGTCCATCGGTGATGCGGAAAAGGAGAGGGGGCGAGCGGGAACATCCGTATCGGCGAGGCCCACGCGATTTGCAACTCGCAATTCCAGGAAGGCAGCGATGCAGGTCCTTCAGCTTTGCCGTGACCGTCCGTTCGGTGCTAAGCATCGTCCCGCATTCGAGCATGATCCGGAAAGTGGAAACCGGTTTTCCCTCGCGACAAACGCGAAGCGTTTGCGCGGAGATCATGCTCAAACAAAGAGATGAGATCATGATCCGATTCCGTCTAATCGGATCATGATCTGGGAGGATAAATTCATGCGTGTCTTGCAACCGGCCGAATGGTCAAAACGCCGCGGCTTCTCGCACGGCGTCAGCTTCGACGCATCAGGCAAATGGATCGTGCTGGCGGGCCAGACCGGCGGCGATGACAAGGGCGATTACGCGCCGGACATGGCAGCGCAGGTCGCCACTGCACTGAAGCGGATCATCAAGCTCTTGAGCGAAGCCGGCGCCGGGCCTGAGCACATCGTGCGCCTGACCTGGTACCTGACCAATCGCGCTGAATACGAGGCTGCGGGCGCCGGGATCGGCGCGGCCTGGAAGGAGACGTTAGGGCGCAACTTCCCGCCATCCACCTTGCTTTATATCGACGGCCTGGTCGATCAACGCGCCAAGGTCGAGATCGAAGTCACCGCCTTCGTCCCCGCGGCATAGGGTGGTGAGAATGGCAAACCGTAAGACGTCAGCGGATATCGTGACCGGCTTCGCCACCGGCTGGCCCGAACATCAGCCCGATATCATGGTGCTGTCGCTGACGACGCACAAAGGCGTGCAGGATTTTGCGTTCAACAAGGAACAGGCTCTGTTGATCGCCAAGACCATCAAGGACACTGCCGAGCGGCTGGCGAAACCGAAGACGAACTGAACGGGTTTCCTGAATATGTCGCCCGCTTCCGCGGGCGACCGGTGTGCGCGAGCTATCTCGAGAGCGAGATGTTCGCTTCACGGAACCCGTTGTCGGCCCTGATGCTAACGGATTGCTTGTTGCCGCTCGTCCGCATGCTGAGGTTGGCGTTAAACCCGCCGGCATTGGCGGCCACCTGGAAATTACCGCCGCCACCGCGGCCCTGCAGGCTGCCGCTGATCCCGCGGCTGGCCTCGGTCCAGTTGCCGGAGATCGCGCCGCCCTGGGCGACCACATCGGCTTGCAGGTTGAACTTGTAGGCGTCGCTGGCGCAGGTCAACGACATCGCCATGTTGACGCCGCCGACGCGGTAGACGGCGCGGCAGCGGATGCGCTCCCTGGAGCCGTCGTCCAAGGTCACGCTGCCACCGCCAGACCAAGTGCCGGCCATTCCGGCAAACGGGCCCGACTGAGCATGGCTGGGGGAGACTGCAAAGGTTGCCGCAGCAAATGCCGCCGCGAAGGTCAGCCGCCGTGCGGAGGGGAACAGCTTCGAGGTCCGGTGGATCTTACTGACGGGAAGCTTCCCATCGACCGCTGCACGGTACGCCTGCTGATGCCCCATTCCACTTCCCCGATCCGGAGTTGCCACTGAGCTGTCCGTTGGCATATGCACCATTGATCGAGACTCGCACAAGGCCCTCACGGCCGACCCTGCCCGAGATGCCGGCGCCCGGCGCGGAGATTTGACCGTCCGTGACCGTCACCGTGGAAGAGGTCGAAGGCTCACAGGTTCCGGTTTTGGTGACAACGGTGACCTGCCAGAGGCCGTCATAGGGCTGCTGGGCCGAAACAGGGGCAGAAATCAGGGCAGCAGAACCGAGAAAGGACGCAAACAAGAGCGCGCGAATGCGGTCAGGACGCATGGATCAGATTTCCTTGAAATTTATGTGATCAACTTAGCTTATCCGGACACAATGTGTTCAAAATGGGCCGTCCTGTGGAAGGCAAAAAGTTCCTGTGAGATCAAACACATCATGGTGAACTTGCATGGTGAATGCGCATCGTGAATCGGCGCACCGGGAGAACGGCGCGCTCGATTCCTGCGGCAGACCTCAGGCGTTAGAGCATGATCCGGAAAAGTGGAAACCGGTTTTCCCTCGCGACAAACGCGAAGCGTTTGCGCGGAGATCATGCTCAACAAAGAGATGAGATCATGATCCGATTCCGTCTAATCGGATCATGATCTAGTGCCTGGCGTCCGAGAGACTCGGTGCCTTGGTCGCGAATTGCTCATCCTGCGGCTTGGCGGGAAGGCTGCCATGAGCTCTGCCGTAGTCGATCACCTCGGCGAGCAGCCGGAGCCCCAGCGGCGCCAGCGCACGCTCCCAGAGCTCGCGCGCGGTTTCGCCCTTCTTGACGAACACCCAGTCCTGCGCCGCGATGGCGCCAGCATCCATGCGGTCGGCGAGATGATAGATGCTGCCGCCAGCGATCGGATCGCCTTCCTTGACGGTCCATTCCACGGCAGCCATGCCGCGATGTCGGGGCAGTAGCGAGGGATGGTAGCCGATCCCGCCGAGTTTCGCGGCGGCCAGCGCTTCCTTGCTGACGCGGGCGTGGCTGTGGGCCGTCACGATCAGATCGGTGTTGGGCGCGATCTCGGAGGCTACGACGAGCTTTGGATTGGCCTGCACCACCACATCGATCCCTGTGGCCCGGGCGGCCGCCGCCAGCCGGTCTTCGCCATCGTGCACCACGACCCTGACGACATCGACTTCGCGTTGGCGCAGCATATTCAAGGTCGCCACGCCGAAATGGCGGGAACCGACGAGGGTAATCCGCATATCTGTGTTCCGTACCTGATCTTGCCGTTATGCCGATAGCACAGGGCAGCCGATTGTCCTGCCGCCGGGGATGGACAAGTTCCTGGTTATCAACAGAACGGCGCTGCAGCGAGCCGGTCTGGCGCATGGGACGGGTGCGCAACAGCCGTCACGGCGGGGTCGGGAACCGGTGGGGTTCCCAGGCTACGAGAGATAGGTCATGCCTCTTCCAGGCGGCTGGCCAAGGCCTTGTCGATCCTCCGGCCGTCGAGATCGACGATCTCGAACTGCCAGCCATGGGCCGTGACCTTCTCGCCGACATTGGGGATGGCGCCGAATTCCTGCAGCAGGAAGCCCGCAAAGGTCTGGTAGGGCCGCGGCGAGGGCAGGGTGATGCCGAGCAGGTCGGCAAATTCGAGCGCCGGCATCCATCCCGAGATCAGGTAGGAGCCGTCATCGCGCTTGACCGATGCGGGTTCGGCCGGCCCCTCCTCGGTGTGGAACGCGCCGACGATCGCTTCCAAGATGTCGGCGCTCGTCACTACGCCCTGGAAGGTGCCGTATTCATCGTGCACCAGCCCGATATGAACGGCGGAATCGCGCAGGATCGCGATCACGTCGCGTGCGTCGACGGTCTCCGGAATCACCGGCGCCTGACGGACCAGCGAGCGGATGTCCGGCGTTCCCCCGGACAGATACGCATCGAGCAGATCCTTGGCCTGCACGATGCCAAGTGCAACGTCGCGATTGCCGTCGAACACGACCGCGCGCGAATGGTTGGTCTTGAGCAGCGTCGCATGGATCTCGGAAGGGGGATCGGAGAGGTCGATCGAGCTGACCTCGTGGCGCGGCGTCATCACCGCGCCGACCGGGAGATCTCCGAGCCGCATCACGCCCGCGATCATCTCTTTTTCGCCGGGCTCGAGCACGCCGGCATTTTCGGCTTCGACCACGAGCGTCCTGATTTCTTCCTCGCTGACCTTCTCTTCGGCTTCGCCGCCATGGCCGAGCAGCCAGAGCAGCGACTTGCCGGAGCGGTCGAGCAGCCAAACCAGCGGCAGCGAGATCCTCGCCATCCACACCATGGCCGGCGCGACCTTGACTGCAATCGCTTCCGGATCGCGCAGCGCAATCTGCTTAGGCACGAGTTCGCCGACGATCAGCGAGGCATAGGTGATGACGGTGACGACAAGACCGACGCTGGCGGCATCGGCGAGCGTCGGGGAGACACCGAGCCCCAACAGCCATTGCGACACCCGCTGCCCAAGCGTTGCCCCGGAAAAAGCGCCCGAGAGCACCCCGATCAGGGTAATCCCGATCTGCACGGTGGAAAGGAATTTGCCCGGGTCCGATGAAAGCGTCAGCGCTTGCCGCGAGCCGCTCACGCCTTTTTCGACCAATCCCGCCAGCCTTGCCGGCCGGGAGGAGACGATCGCCAGTTCCGACATCGCAAGCAGGCCATTGACGACGATCAGAACAAAAACGATCGCAAGTTCCAGATAAAGCACGATTAAACCTTCTTTAACGCTCAGCCGCGACAGCACCGAACATATAGGAAGCGCAACCGGTTTGGCTGCGGCTTGCCGACGCCGTCCGGAACAGCCGTGCCGCGCGAAGGTGTTAACACAGGTTCGGGTCGGTGTGAGGGGCGTCACATCGTGAAGCCGGGGAGCGGCGGTATAAACTTGGCGACCGCAATAGCTGGCGATAGAGCGACGCAGATGGATGCTCCGGGCCTGACGGCCTGGCGCATGTTCGGTTCTGATCGAATCAGAAGTCTAGCGCCAAGCGAGAATCCGCATCTCCGGTCTTGCGAAGCCGCGCTCCGGCTGCGCGCTCTGCTTCGGCTGCGCCGCGGTGACGCGCGCGAGACAGGCGCGCAAATCGGCGTTGTGCTGCTTCATCTGGTTGCGCAGCTCGCGCCGGCCGAAAGCAGTCAGCGAGGGGTCGGCGAGTTGCTGCCAGGCGGCACGAAGCCATTCCTGCAGCACGCGGATGTCTTGATCCAAGATCTCTGGCTGGGTCATGCCGCCAAACCGCGTGAGAATCGATCAAGATGCCAGTAGGTCTGATTCGTCGCAGAACACCTAGGACAAAATAGCGCCAGGGTTGCATTTCAAGCCGCTGATCATCCGGATTGCCGTCTTCATTCGACCTCGTCCGGATTCGAGCGCAGCATGTCCATCGCGACCCACATGCCGGCAAGCACCGCGGCGATCATCGCGACGTGCCGGATCTGCGTGGTGGAAAAGCCGAGATCCTCGTGAGCAACATATTCCAGCATGATCGCCGCGTAGCCCGCGACAACGACGGCGGCGATGATCGTGGGCAGGTCGAGCTTGTTTTCCATGGCGGCACCGCGGTTCTTCGGCGCCCTGTCTAGCGCGCCGGAGCGCCGACCGCTGTGACGTGGTTCACGTCAGCTATTCAAACCGTGCCGCCGTCCCGTGTCGGCCCTGGACGGGTAGACCAAGATGACTTGCGCCTCGGGGATTTGGAGCGGGATGTGCGGCGACGTGCTGACCACGCGCTGACTTCCGTCGGTCTCGGTGTGGCTCCTCAGCGTCTCCAGCAGCAGGAAGAATTTCTCGGCAAGCACGGCAGCCTCCATGAGTGCTTTCTAATGTGTGCGGGGCGCGCCGCTAGAAATTCAATCAATTAAACGAGAGGTTGCAGAGGCAAACTGCCGCTGCAGCGCAATCGCAGGAGCCGGTGACGAATCCAGGCAGAGCTTGCTGGACCGTTCTGTCATGCTGCGCCGATCGCAAATGCTCGACGCGTCCCGTAGTAGCCCGGATGGATCGCGCCGCGGATTTTGCGTATGACACGACCGTTCCACCAGACATCATCGCGCTGATGGGGCGGGGGATGATGCGACGAGGCCCGGTCTCTAGGGTTGACCGGGCCTCGTCCTTTTTGTTTTGGGTGGTTCGCGAAGATCGAGACGCCGGGCGCGTCGACCTCGCTTTCGATCATGATCCGATTGGACGGAATCGGATCATGATCTCATCTCTTTGTTTGAGCATGATCTCCGCGCAAACGCTTCGCGTTTGTCGCGAGGGAAAACCGGTTTCCACTTTTCCGGATCAGGCTCTAGGTCGCGTGGACAGTTATCTTAGCCAGAGCAGAGTTGCGGCGATAGCGACGACAGCGAAGTAATTTCGTGCGGTTTTTTCGTAGCGCGTAGCAACGCGCCTGAAACGCTTCAGTTTCGAGA
>NZ_JBVAPG010000195.1:0-13707 GCF_055413685.1 Bradyrhizobium sp. LeoA1Lang
CGAACTCGGTCCAGTCGCTGCCGAACGGCCGCAGACTGTAGGTGATCCCGGCGTTGAACTGGGTGACGAAGTTCTCGTTCTGGAACGTCGCGCCGTAGGTGGCGACCACCGGATAATAGGTCACCGGGGAGGCGAAACTGTCGGTGCCCAGCCCCACGGTCTGGTCGAAGTGCTTGTAGTCCACCCCGACCGACAGCGTCTGGAAGAAGTTCTCGCGGCCCGGCAGCGTCATCACCGCACGGCCGCCGATGATCTCGCCGGGGCCGACGATGTTGGTGCCGCCGACGGTGGCGACGTTGCTGCTCGACTTCACGCCGTAGAGCAGAAAGCTCAGCCACTCGACATCGGGAATCCGCGCCAGATACGACCCCGAGAACACCTCGGCATCGCCCGGCCGCTGCGGCGCCACCTGATAGGTGAAGCTGGCGGAATGCCCGAGCTGCCACAGATTGTCGTAGTGCACGGTGGCGATGAGGCGGGCCGGCGTGGTGTTCGGCGAGTTGGCGTTGTTGACCTCGATGGTGCCGTGGATCGGCGCCTTGTCCTCGATATTGAGGTCGACATCCACCGTGCCCGGCGAGACGCCGGCGCGCAGCGCGGGCGTCACCCGCCGGTCGGGCCATTGGTTGAGCGCGACGATGTCCTTGGTGACATCGTTGAAATTCGGCAGCGTGCCCTCTTTCAGCGATTTCGCCCGGTCCTTGATCTGCTCGATGTCGAAATAGCGCGAATTCTTCACCCGCAGCCGGCCGACCTTCATCTCCGCCACCTTGAGAATGACGACCCCGCGCAGCGCATTCTGCGTCGGCACCGACACGCTCACGGTCTGAAAGCCCTTGTCGCGATAGGCCTTCTCGAGCGCGGCGCGCGCCTTCTCGACGTCGTCGGCGCTCTTGCCCGGACCGAGGAACGGATAGATCGCCTCCTCGACGTCGATCTGCGGCAGCTTGTCGGCGCCCTGCACCGCGAAATCGTCGATGTCAAAGCGTTGCGCCGGCGCCGCGCTCTGCGCCGCCGCCGCGGCCGGCGCGGGCGCAGTCGCACCGTCCGCATTCGCCGGCTGCGGCGCAGGGGATGCATTCGCCGGCTGCTGCGCCCTTTGCGGCGCGGCGCCCGCCTCACCCCACGTCAGCGCGCAAAGACCGCCGGCGATCACCGACACGATAGGCCTCAGGCCGAGCAACACCGTTCGGGCGGACGCAGGTCCGCCACGCTTGTAACCGATCTCAGATTGCACGGGTGCTCGCTCGTCTCCTGGGCACACACATGACGACACGGCGGAATGCCGCGTTCATGGTGCCTCACTTCAACAGACGATCGACCCGGAGCGAGACTGAATCAAAGTCTTAAGAAATTTTTGCGTGCGCCTTACGATTCGCGGACGGCGCGTGCGCCCTGCGGACCACCAACGAAGCGCGCGGCGCAAACCACGCAGCATCAGGCTTTTCCGACGACGTCCCCGGTCGTGATGCTATTTCAGATTCAGCAACAGGCGCAGGCGCAGGGGCTGCAGCATTTCCGGTGGCGGTGCCTCCCCGACATTGCCCCGCGTGAGGATCTTCCGCAGATCAGCTTCGGCTTGCGCATTGTTGAGCGGGGGGAAGCTCACCTTTTCGACCGTGCCGTCAGGGTTCAGCCAGGCGCGCACCTCGAGCATCTGCGGCGGCCCGTCCTCTTTTCCGCGGTGTTCGCGAAGATAGGCCCGGAAACGATTGCCGACCTCGTCATCCGCTCCCATCCAGTCTTCAAAACGATACCTGACCAGCTTCGCGAATTGAGTCCAATGCGGCGGCGCCTTGCTTGCCTCGCGAAATTCCTGCGACCGCGCTGGCGCGAAAACCAGCGCCGGCGAAAACGTCGCCACGATAGCTGTCGCCGCAATCCAACCGGCTATCCTGGACGCGGACCGATGTCGCGAATGTCGGCGCGACGGGAACGGATTCGATTGAGAACTCATCTGCCACATGCGTCTCGCCTCAATTCTGCAAACACGTGACCCGTGCCGAGATCGAAGCCGCCCGGCTGGATCGCGAGGTCGTGGCGACAATCTGGGACCGGTCATCTTCCGCGACACGAACCCCCTTGGAGGCGAGGAAACTCTTGGCGTCCCCTGCCCCCACCGCGACCACACGGCTCGATCCGGTCCTGCGGCTTATTATCCCTTGTACCAGGCCACGACTGTCCAGTACCGGCGCACCGCTGGCGCCGAAGGTGACATCCGTATCTATCTGCAGCACACCCGACTGGCTGCCTGGGCTTCCCGCGACGGTCGCGTTTGCAAACATACCGCGGTTGGTCGCCAGCTTATCGTAAGCAGAGGCAAACACCATATCGTTGGTGCTCACGCCGACCGAGCTCGGGAAAACCGCCGCCAGCCCCAGGGTCTTCGACACCTTGATCAGCGCGATATCCGCGCTGGGCGACAAGGCCACGAGCTGCGCCGCCAGGGCCCGGCCTTCCTTGAAGACGATAAGCCGCGAGCAATCTTCCGCCGCGTGACGGGCGGTCAACATATGGCCCTTGTCGTCGACAAAAAAGCCGGTGCCGGTCTTTTGGCGGTTAGGCACCGTAGGCTCCTGCGTGCGCGCCAGGGGCGAAACCTCAGACCGCTGCTGATGCGGCGCGAAATTCCCAAACGCCCAGCCGATGTCATGGGCCTCGGCGCGCCAAGCGGCCGTCGTCGTCAGCCCCAGCAGTCCGAAACCGACCGCAATGCCTTGGACGACGGTGGCCAACCTGCGACACCGGTGCACGCCATCCGCATGTCGCGGCTTGATCATTGAATCCTCATTGTCTGGCAGACCCGTCTTGTCGAACAATTTGTCGCGGGGGACATGGAGTCCATTCAAGACGCTAGCTCAGCAACACGATGCCTCCCGGCAGGGACCGCGCCGTGGCGCCGAACAGGCCGTGGGCCTGAGCGATGAAGTCGTCCAGGTGATCGAGATGGAATGTGCCCGAAATCATCCGGTGCCCAAGCTGCTCGTCCATAACGACAATCCTGCCCGGCCGGTAGCGATTGATCTCTTCGACCAGACGATTGACCGGCCAGTCGCGGACGATCAGAAGACCCTTTCGCCAGGCGTCCGCCTGCTCCAAATCCGCTTGCGAGGCGCGTCCGAGCCCCATCGCCGCCGAATAGGATATCTGCTGCTCGCCCGAAATGGCGACGCGTTGTCCTTTCCATTCGACTTCGACGGCGCCTTCAAGACACGACACCGAGACGGCACGATCGAGACATCTCACATTGAAACTGGCTCGGCGCGCCGTGACGCGGCCTCCGGCGGCATCAATGACAAGCGGCGCGGGCGCGTCGCGCTCGGCCTGGACGGCAGCCTCGCCCGAAATCAGTTCGATGCGCGGAGCCCCCTGCTCGGACCGCACGGCGATGCTCGTCTGCGTGTTGAGCGTCAGCGAGACGTTGTCGGCCAAGGCGATGTTGCGTCGTTCGCCCTTGCCTGTCCGATAGTCCGCCGACAGTTCTTCGAACGACGGCCATAGCCCCATCGGCGGACGCACGACCACATATCCGGCGGCCACCGATGCGGCAGCAGCCATCGCGCCCCCGATCAGCGCCCGGCGGCTGAGCCTGTCGCGCGCGAGAGGCGGCCTCCAGCGCTCGACATTCATAAGCTCTTGGCTGGCGAGCGCGCGCGTGGCCTCCCCGAAGCTGCGCCACAGCCTCACGGCATCGCGGAAGGCGGCCTCGTGTTCAGCGCTGCGCTGCCGCCAAAGTGCCAAAGCGGCAGCATCGTCCGACGTCGCCGAGCCCGAGTGCAGGCGAATAACCCACGCAAGCGCCTGCCGCAACAGCGGGTCCAGCTCGGAAGGAATATTGTCGCCTGCGGTCAAGGCCAATCGCTCTTTGTTGATTCTCCCGCCGAATGATTCCGGCGTACTCAAAAATACCGCGTCCTCATGCTCTATAGACGATTGACGCAAAGGAAGACTGAATCGAAAATCCGGGCTATCCGCACTTTCAAGCTCTTTATCGCTATAGAAAGTGCATCTTTCAAAATTTTTCTTGAAGATTCGCGGTCCGCGCAGCCATTCAACCGTGCGCGTTGGAAAAATGCCGCTAGAGCATGATCCGGAAAAGCGGAAACCGGTTTTCCCTCGCGACAAACGCGAAGCGTTTGCGCGGAGATCATGCTCAAACAAAGACGACGAGATCATGATCCGATTCCGTCCAATCGGATTATGATCTAAACAGCCTGACAAGCACGTCCCTTGTCAAGATGCAAGCTACTCGCTGGCTTTCGCCTTTGGACGCGGCCCGAGGCGCCGGAGAACGGTGCGGCCGAGCCGGCGGCTGAGATGCTCCATGGCATGCTGCAGGTCGAAATCGACCGTGCGCACATTGATGCCAAACCGAGTAGCGATCTCGCGGTGGGGGAGATGGTCAAGATGGGCTGCGACAAACACGTCGCGCCGCCGGGCGGGCAATTCCGCGAGGGCCTTCTGAAACTCCGTCAGCTCGATGCGCGATTCCGTCACCATCGCCGGGTCCGGACGGTCGTCGGGGATGATGTCCATGATCGCCGCGATTTCCGAGGCGTTCAACAAGTGCCGATCGCTCTTGCGCCGATCCTTGGCAACGTTCAGCGCGGTGCGAAAGAGATAGTCGACGGGGCTATGAATCGGCACCGCATCGGACACTCGATCGACCCGCAGAAACGCTTCATGCAGCGCCTCGCGCGCGAAATCCGAGGAGCCAAGGCAGCGCGTCAGACGCTTGGCCAAGCCCTCGTAATCAGCTGCGACTGTCTCTCGCAGAGATTTACTATTCGAATCAGACACCTACCAGCCCCGCAACGCCACGCCCTGCGTTTCATTTCGCAGACCGTGGTCAGTCCCACGATTTTCCCTATCGACCGAGGATGACACTCGCGTGACGGACATCAGTCACTTGCAAGCTGGTCGGCGATTGCGGCAATCGAACCACAGGTGCGGGAATATCGAGATACCGCAGCCGCTTTGCCGCAATCGTTGGCAACGGCTGCACGCCCCGAGAATCGTTTGATGGCCGCAGCATCGACTAAGATGTCGCCGGAGCTTGAGGCAACCCTTTATATTGGTCGCCTACAGCGCGTGGATCGAGATCATGAAGCGGATCGGGAGCGGCATGTTGGGCGGCGCCTGCTGGCTCAACACCAGGCCGCGCAAGCTCTCGGCGATCGAGCTATCCCGATCAAGGTCGCCTGTCGAACCGTCGAGCTCGGCCCTGTCTACGATTCGCGAGGACGGCGTCACCCATAGTTTGACCGCGACCCGATATTCGCCCCGCCTGGTCCGACCGCCCTTCTTGAGCGCCTTCTGAATGTCCGATTGCAGGAGGCTGATATACTCCCCCAGATTGCGATCGGAAGCGTCGGTCGTACCGCGAACACGCAACGTTCCAAGCGTTATGTCCGCGGAGACCGGAGGATGGATGGGCGGCTCGTCGGGATCCGGCACGGACGCCGGCGCGAGCGTCACGGCGTTGGATCGGCTATAGCGAACCCTCAGGTCAGTATCGGCCAAGAGCGTCAGCAGCGCGGCCTGCGGCGTGAACTCGCCGTTGACCGGCAGCGAACGGAAGCCGGCCGCCGAGGTCGTTTCGAACATCACCTGGACGCCAGCCTGCTGGCTGTACGCCTGCAGGGCGTCGATCAGCGGCTGCGCCGGGATGTTAAACGTCATGAGGCCGATCGGCGGCTTCCGCTCGTTTCCAGATGCGACGGTAACCCCTACCAAAATGACAAGTAGCGCCGCAACCTTGGCCAAGGTCCAGGCGCCGAAGCGGGGCAAGCTCATCCTCTGCCGGACTTGCGCACGGGACGAAGCGATTTGGCCAATACGTACCATCACTGACAACCGAGCCGTCTCGTCGGCTACTTCCTCGCGAGGGCCTTCGATTTCGCGCAAGCAGATCCCGGAGGTCGCGCCATTCCTCGGTCCTCACATGGTACCTTCCTATGTCAACCATATGACAGATTGCCTGACGGCGTCACCTGCCCGACCTTGGCACACCCGCCGATACCGCCGCAGCCGAACGAGCGCACGCCTCGAGACGATGACGCGGGAGGCAGCTCGGATAGGTTTCGCGAGCCGAGCCGAGGTCAGCGGCTAAGGTCACAGAGGATTTACCGTCAGTTTCGAACGCGTGCTTTTGAAAGCGCCGCCCACTTTCCCATTTGCACCTATGGGAGCTGCGAAGCGCTCCGACATATCGAACAGATCGAAAGTTGCCTTGCCAAGCAGGCGTTGGCGCCGAGACGCCGCGCACGTGCACACTATCGTGAGGATCGAAGTATGACGCAAATCGCGATGGCCTATAGCAGTTCCACAATCGAAACCGAAGCGGTGCCAGTGGTTGCGCCCCGCCGGCACGCCATTCATCAAATGCTGCTGCCGTTTTCGGTGGCCTATTTGATTGGCGCCTTCGTCACCGATCTCGCCTATTGGCGAACTGCGCTGGTGATGTGGGAGAGATTTTCGGTCTGGCTGATTGCGGCCGGCCTGGTGATCGCGGCGCTTGCGGCCATTGCTGCCGTGATCGATCTCCTGATCGACAGGCAGAGGCCGGCTTGGTTTCGCGCACTCGCCTATCTCGTCGCGATTGTGCTCTCGATCGTGAATGTCCTCGTTCACAGCCGCGATGGCTATACAGCGGTGGTGCCGACCGGCCTCGCGCTCTCGGGGCTCGTCACGATCCTTCTGCTGTCCCTGGCGGTGGGAGGCTGGGGCTTGACCTATAGCGATCGCGCAGGAGCAGCCGAATGACCAGCTTGCTCAATCTTTCCCGTGCGGCGAACCTGCCGCGCTTTGCCGCCGTGGCTGTGGCCGCCGCCGCTGCCTTGAGTCTCGCCGGCTGTGACGACAGCGGCGGGAATCCTGCAAGGCAGATCGGCGCCCATCCGTACTTGCCGGAGGTGCAGCAATATCTGCTGCCGCCGATCAGGATTGCGCGGCCAGCTCCGTGGGGCAGCGAAACGCCGAAGGTGGCGGAAGGATTGCAGATCCGTGCATTGGCCACGGGGTTCGAACATCCGCGATCGCTTTATGTGCTGCCGAACGGCGACGTGCTGGTGGTCGAAAGCAATGGCCCGAAGGCCCCTGTCTTCCGGCCCAAGGATCTCGTCACCGGCTGGGTGCAATGGTTCGCCGGCGCCAAGGCGCAGGATGCAAATCGCATCACGCTGTTGCGCGACACCAATGGCGACGGCATTCCCGATGTGCGCACGGTGTTCCTCGACCACCTTAACTCGCCATTCGGCGTTGCACTGGTCGGCCACGATCTCTACGTCGCAAACACGGATGCGATCGTCCGATATCCCTATGAGGATGGACAAACCAGCATCACCGCCCCGGGCACCAAGCTGACTGATCTTCCCGGCGGGCCGATCGATCATCACTGGACCAAGACCTTGTTGGCGAGCCCTGACGGCACAAAGCTCTATGTCGGTGTCGGCTCGAACAGCAACATCACCGAGAATGGCATCCAGGCCGAGTATGAGAGAGCCGCGATCTGGGAGATCGACCGCGGGACCGGCGCCCATCGCATCTTCGCCAGCGGCGTGCGCAATCCCACCGGGCTGCAGTGGGAGCCCGAGACCGGCAAGCTCTGGGCGATTGCCAACGAACGTGATGAGATCGGCCCCGACCTCGTGCCGGACTATTTGACCTCGGTGCAGGATGGCGGCTTCTATGGCTGGCCTTACAGCTATTATGGCCAGCATCTCGATCCGCGCGTCGAGCCACAACGCCCCGATCTCGTGGCCAAGGCGATCGTGCCGGACTATGCCCTGAGTTCTCATGTGGCTCCGCTTGGCCTCGCCATGTACACAGGCAATAACCTTCCAGCGCAGTACCATGGAGGCGCATTCGTCGCCGAGCATGGAAGCTGGGACCGAACCCCGCTCAACGGCTACAAGGTGGTGTTCGTGCCGTTTAGCAGCGGCAAGCCATCCGGTCCTGCGCAGGATGTCGTCACTGGATTCCTCAATGCGGACGACCGTGCGCACGGCAGGCCGGTCGGCCTGGCGATCGATCGGGCGGGTGCACTGCTGATCGCCGACGATGTTGGAAACACGGTGTGGCGGGTGTCCGCCACGAGCCCAGCGGCCCAAACCAAGTCAGACACATAAGCCGTCTGAAGCGTTTTCGAGCGAAGTGGATACCGGTTCGCGTGAAGAAAACGCGTCAAAACAAGAATCTAGAGCTTCGGTTCTGATTGGATCAGAACCAAAGCTCTAGAGGAGCCCAAGGAGCGTGGCAGAGCCGGGCGTCGTTTGTATCGCGACGCCCGGCTCCGTCGTCGCCGGGATAGCGCGCGGCCCGCAGGCAATCGCAAGATCGAGATCGCACGTATTTTGCGAATTCGCACGACCGCCTCACCTCCTCAACCCGACGCACACTTCACAAATAACTGCGGCGTGAGCCCGCTGTCTGCGAGCACAGCAAGCTCACCGATTTGTAAGCAGCGTCCTCTCAATCGGACGTGAACTGATTAAACCCCTGTTTAATGGCCCTGCCGACCACGCCTGGCCTACGTTCAGTTAGCAGCTAACGCGAAACGTGAGCGTGATCGCCATGAACAGCTCAGTTCAAATTGTCAGCCCCGATCGCTTCGACCTCGGCACGACACAAACTCCAGGCTCCGAACGTCGTGCCGCGATCGATCCCGCGCTCGGTATCCCTTCGGCCATCTGGGGCGGGCTTTTCGAGGTCAAGCCGGGATCACGCACCGGTATCCACCATCATGGGGAGCAGGAAACGATCGCATTCGTCCTTTCCGGCGCCTGCGAGATCCGCTGGGGTGCCAAAGGAGAATTCGTTGCCTACGCAAAGGCTGGCGATTTCATCCACGTTCCGGCCTTCCTGCCGCACATGGAAAGCAATCTCTCGAACGAGCAACCGTTCCGCTGGGTCGTCGTTCGCAGCACGCCGACGCCAATCATCGTCAATCTTCCCGATGCGGTCTGGCCGGACAGAGACGCCGTGCGCCCAACCGAGGTGATCTGAAATGTGCGTTTCAGCAAAAACCGTCGCTCTCGAAAGACCGATGCAGCGCCTGCCCCTAATGATTGTACTGCCTCGACATAGCTCAGGCCCCGACCAGCTCTCGACGCAAAGCGTCGGGCGCAAATAACTGACGGAACCTTTACAATGGAACAATACTGTCTATTGGACGCGGAACAGGAACAGCAATTTGCACGCCGTTGGCATGAACTCGGCGATCAGGCCGCGCTGCATGCGCTCGTCAAAAGCCACCTCAGGCTTGCGGCCAAGGTAGCGCGGCATTATCGCGGATATGGTCTCCCGCTTCCCGATATCATCGCCGAAGCCAATGTCGGCCTGGTCGTTGCCGCCCAACGATTCGAGCCGAACCGTGGCTCGCGTTTTTCGACTTACGCATTATGGTGGATCAAGGCGAGCATTCACGAATACATCCTGCGCTCCTGGTCGCTCGTCAAGATCGGAACGACCGCGGCTCAGAAGAAGCTGTTCTTCCGCCTCAGGAGCGAAATCAGGAAAGTCTCGAACAACCCGACCTCGCTCACGCCGGAAATTGCCAATACGGTCGCCCAGCACCTGGGCGTCACCGTTGCCGACGTGATCGAGATGGACGGCCGGCTGCGCGGCGACTTCTCCCTGAACAAGCCGATGGACGACGATGGACAAACGGCGGAATGGGAGACGATGCTGGTGGATGATTCCCCGGACGCCGAAGTGATACTGGCGGAACGGGATGAGACGACCCAGCAGACGAGCGCACTGTCGGCCGCGCTCAAGGTGCTGACACCGCGGGAGCGGCAGGTGTTCGAAGCACGGCGCCTCGCCGAGAACCCGCCCACGCTCGCAGAGCTCGCCAACCGGCTGGACATTTCGCCGGAGCGCGTGCGGCAGATCGAGAACCACGCCTTTGAAAAAGTGAAGCGTGCAGCCGTCGGCTATCTGAGGACCGATCGATTGACCTCCGATGGCGCGACGAGCGTGCCGCCGCCCACTCAAGGCGACCGCCTGCAAAGGAACGAGCAGGGTCATGAAGGGATGCGCGCGGAATACGAAATGCAGATCTAGAGCGTTTTCGAGCGAAGTGGATACCGGTTCGCGCGAAGAAAACGCGCCAAAACAAGAATCTAGAGCTTCGGTTCTGATTCAATCAGAACCGAAAATGCTCTAGTGAGGTATTGAAGATCTCACCTCATCGTCTCTGAAGAAACGGAGGCTCTGACATGCTCGCAGTGATGAAGCGCTTCTCGATCGGTGCCGGTTTGATCCTGTCACTCAACGCGCCCTTTTTCGCTCCGGCATTTGCCGCCCCGGCTTCACAGGGCATCGCGACCGCCGGACCCGCTACGCCCCAATTTCGCCCCGGCGATCTTGTCCGCCTGCGCTCAGGTGGGTCATTGATGACGGTGGACACGGTCAAGGACGATCAGGTCGACTGCTTCTGGACCGACGGCAGCGGCCAAACCAACAACGCGACCTTCCCCGTCCAGGTCCTCCGAAAGTTCTGACCGCAGACCTCTGACCATTGCGCTATTCCGCGGGACACGTCGCCGCCTGAGCCTGTGGCCGATCGAGCCGCAGGCTCCACAGCGCCAGGGCAAGACCGGCCGAGGTGATCGCCGCCGCAACCAGGGGCAGCGCGGTGAGACCGAACCCATGGTCGATGGTGACGCCGCCGGCCCAGGCGCCGAATGCATTGCCGAGATTGAACGCGGCGATGTTGAGGCTCGAGGCGAGCGTCCGTCCGGCCTCGCCGGCGGTCTCGAGCACCCGGAACTGCAGCGGCGCTACGGTCGCGAACGCCGCGATACCGAGTAGTCCGACCAGCACGATGGTCAGCACCTTCAGCGGAAGCACAGCGGTCATTGCGACCAAGACGACCGCGAGCGCTGCCAGCGTTCCGATCAGAGCGCGCGGCAGGCCTCGATCGGCCAGCCGTCCGCCGGCGACGTTGCCGATAGACAGCCCGAGCCCGAATACCAGGAGGATCGGCGATACGGCAGCATCGGAAAATCCGGTAACGCGTGTGAGGATCGGCTGGATATAGGTGAAGACCGTGAACACCCCGGCAAAGCCGAGCACCGTCATGGCGAGGCAAAGCTGGACCTGCGGACGAAGCAGCACCGCCAGTTCGTCGCGTATCGTCACCGCATTGCCGTCCTCGCCTACGTGGCTCGGCACGAACAGCGCCACGATGGCAAAGGCCCCGACGCCGATCACGGTAACCGCCCAGAACGCCGCGCGCCATCCGAGCGATAGCCCGATCCAGGCGCCGAACGGCACGCCAAGTATGGTTGCCACCGTGAGGCCGACGAACATCGTCGCGATCGCGGAAGCGCGCTTGTCCTCGGCGACGAGGCTTGTCGCGACCACCGAGCCGACGCCGAAGAACGTGCCGTGTGCCAGCGAGGTCAGCACCCGCGCGGCCATCAGAAACCCGTAGCTCGGCGCCAGCGCGCAGGCGGCATTGCCGAGCGTGAAAATGGCCATCAGCGCCAGCAGCACGACCTTGCGCGGCATCCGCCGCGTCGCCAGCGTCAGGATCGGCGCGCCGACGAACACGCCCAGCGCGTAACCCGAAATGAGCAGGCCTGCGGCCGATACCGACACCTGCATGTCGGCAGCGACCTGCAGCAGAAGACCCATGATGACGAATTCGGTGGTACCGATGCCAAAGGCACCGGCGGTGAGCGCAAGGACAGCGATGGGCAAGGATGTGGCTCCGGACTGGAAGGGACGCAAGCGCGGAAATAGCGTCGGGGCCTTACGAGAATTAGAGGGCGACAAGTCCAATCATTTGTGACACCAATTCAACATGGTCCGATCAGACACCAACCGTTCCGGCGAAATGGAAGTGTTCGTCCGCGTCGTCGATCGCGCCGGCTTTACCGCCGCGGCGCGGAGCTTGCGGCTCACGCCGTCTGGCGTCAGCAAGCTGGTGTCGCGGATGGAGGCCCGCCTCGGCGCCAGACTCATCAATCGCTCCACGCGCAAGCTGCAGCTCACGCCGGAAGGCGAAGCCTTCTATCAACGTGCGGTCCGCATCCTCGCCGAGATCCAGGAAGCCGAACACGAGGCCGCTGCCGGCGCGATGCCGCGAGGCCATCTCAGCGTCAACAGCAGTATCCCGTTCGGCACGTTGCATGTCCTTCCGCTGGTGCCGCGCTTCCTCGCCGAGCATCCCGGGATCACGCTCGATATCGTCCTCAACGACACGGTGATCGACCTCATGCAGGAGCGCGCGGACGTCGCAATCCGCGTCGGGCCGTTGCAAGTGTCGCGGCTGATCGCACGCAAGCTTGCGACCAGCCGCATGGTCGTCGTGGCCTCGCCTGATTACCTCGCCAAGCATGGCATGCCGAAGACGCCGGCTGAACTCGCCAGCCACCGCGGCATCGGCTGGACCTTTCCACGCACGATCCGCGGCTGGCCGTTCCGCAAGGGCGAGCGGATCGAAGAGGTCCTGCCGCCGCCGGTTGTCCGCGCAAGCGACGGCGAAGTCGGGCGCCGGCTCGCGCTGGGCGGTGCCGGGCTGGCGCGGCTTGCGCTATTCCAGATCGGCCCGGACATCGAGGCCGGACGATTGGTGCCGGTGCTTCAAAATCTGAATCCCGGCGACCGCGAAGATATTCACGCGGTCTATGTCGGCCACGCCGGCCCTCTTCCCGCCCGCGTTCGCGCCTTCATCGATTTCCTGTCGCGCCACATCCGCCTCGATGACCCCGCACTCAAGCGCACCGCCGACGGCAAGTGGAAGCTGGTGAGAAAATCGTAGGACGGATTTGCGTCCCACGCCCCCTCCGCAGCCGTCATTGCGAGCGAACGGGTCGCGCGAACGCGCGCCCCGTTGGCTCGCAATGACGATGTGGATACTTTGGGTGCGACAAGACGACCCGACGGGCAAATCAGCAAAAGTCTGTCCATCCCTCGCGCGAAAAATATTCCGCTTTCGCCGTCGGGCAAATCAGTGATTTAACTCCGCGCGTCTCGCCCAAGAGAGGGGCGGCTCGCGATCGTCACGAACGTTGCGGTGAGATGCGGTGGACGTGATGGGTGTGACTGACGAGCACACGCATCACGGACGGCGAAGTCGTGTGGTCCTGGCGCCCCGACGCTGGCGCTAAGTTTTGTTCGTTGAACAGAGCGATGGTGGCAAAAAAGCCCGGTCACCAGGGAGAGTGCGAAGGAAGCCGTAAAACCATCGCGCAGGGAAAGCCGGAATGCTTCGGTTGAACCTGTGGTCCTACCCCCGTGCTTCTTGTTGCACGGGACCCACGGGTGCAACCAGCACCCGGCTTTCCCTGCGCCCTCTGATATCGAAGAGGGTGGAAAGTGACGCAAACCTCGGGCAGCGAATGCCGCGAGAACGCGAACTCACATCCCCTGACCATACTCCATTGTCATGCCCCGCGCAGGCGGGGCATCCAGTACTCCGCGGCGTCTGAGCGTAAGCACGGCCGCCTCTGGAATACTGGATCGTCCGCCTTCGCGGACGATGACAGCGAAGAAGCTGTTTGACAATTGAATCAGAACTCTCCTCCCGTCGTCCCGGGCTTGCGCGCCGCGGCGAAGCCCCTTGGCGTAGCCGGGACCCGGGACCCATATGTGGACGGCCCCCGTGGCACAAGAGCTTTTGAGGTGATCGGATCGCTTGCATCCATATGTCCGGCCTGTTTGATGCGATCGGATGATCGCTGGCCAAGATGGGAT
>NZ_JBVAPG010000196.1:0-13483 GCF_055413685.1 Bradyrhizobium sp. LeoA1Lang
GTGCGGCCCTTCAAGCTCACCACAATCCCATGACGATCAAGCCCGTTGCCCATGTCACAAGGGCCGCGTAACATTCATTCTGGCAACGTCGGCCCGACGTAGTTCAACACCGATCGGGACATCCCCATTGCGATGGTGGCTCAGGAACAACCACAAACGACATGAATCGTTTGTTCGATCCATTCTTCACCACAAGAGACTCTGGAATGAGTTCAGGCTTATTCATAAGCCGGCGCATCATAGAGGCGCATCGTGGACGGATCTGGGCAGAAAGGAATGAGGATTCCGGCCTGACTATCCGGTTAGCGCTGCCGCTATGAGGAAGAGCCGGGAGCGCTCAGGGCGCGCTACAGTGTTTCCGTCTGTTTACGAAGTAGGCAGCTAGGGGTCCCAGCTGCGAACAACATCACCGTCTGCCGTTCAGGATAGTCCAGTCGAAGTGAACCAATCTAATGACGGGTGATTATGAAGTGTGTTTGTCTACCTCAAGTGCGGGCACCGAGTGTAATCGGTTCACCTCCGATCCGTATAAGCGTCGACTGAGCCTGCGGCTAGATGGGAGCGGCGGCCGGATCACTAGAGTTGTCGGGTATGCAGCCCCTCGATTGAGCAGCCGTGTAACCTCGGTCGCGATCATTGATGACGATGATGGCATCTGTGCAGTACGCGGAGCGCTCGTGCGGTATGACGGGTTGACGTGCGTTTCGGTGGAGCTGTTTCTTTCTTCGAGGTCGACAGCGAGGCTGTCGATCATCACCCGGATGTTGGGTTGCCTGGCGTGAAGGGATGGGACACGACCGACATTCTTTCACGTGCCGCGCCCAGTCGAGGGCGATACCTTGAGGCAACTGATACGGCTTATTGTGATCGAAGGGACCCGAGTTACTCAACGCGTGCGCGAGCCGAACGCCATGGCCGCGTTCGAAAGCACCAGGCGATGGGCGGATGGCACGCAGATTGTGAAGGAGTTCAGCGCGCTGAAGACGGGCGCAGGATGCGATCCGGGTACAGTTTGTTGCAAAGGTGGATTCGGAGAGGGTGTCCTCGAGACGGGACGTGTCGGGTGGGCATGATGAAAGGATGCCAAGAGGTTTGCGCGAGCGCAAAGAAACCGGGTGTATTTCACGGTTGGTCACGGGCCGACCCCTTACGACAAAACCGCCATGCCAAGCGAAAAGCGAAAGTGCGAAGCGTCCAGCATCAATCTTGCATCGGATACAGACTATGTCACGCGTATATATCGGACTAGTTGAATGAGTGAGAAAAACGACAAGAGAACCAGAAAATGACATCGCCCCAAGACGGCTGGATGGGCAAGATTGCTCAAGAACATGCTTCCGCAGGCACGAATACAGAGCATTTCTACGCCGATCTGAAGCCATTCGACAACTTCTCGCAACTGACGAATTTCGATCGCTATCTTTCCCTGCCGGACGATTGGTTCATCGGGATAGCCGATGTTGTCCAATCGACTCGGGCGATCGAGACCGGTCGATACAAGGCTGTCAACACAGTAGGTGCTGCGGTGCTGGTCGCCATAACCAACGCGTTGCCTAAACTCCGCTTTCCTTATGTTTTTGGCGGCGACGGAGCGACCGTAGCCATTCCGGGCAAGTATCTCGATGAAGTGCGGTATGAATTGGCGCGAACTGCGGCTTGGGCCGAAGATTTTCTCGATCTTGTGCTTCGAGTCACGATCGTTCCCGTTTCCGAAATCCGCGCAGCCGGTCACGATGTCCGTGTCGCGCGATATGCCGCATCCGAGAACGTCTCGTACGCCATGTTCACCGGGGGTGGCGTTGCGTGGGCGGAGACGCAGCTAAAGAAAGGGGAATTCGCGATACGCCGCGCACCGTTGGGTGCCAAGCCTAATCTATCAGGGCTCTATTGCGGGTTCGGCCCAATCCCTACCGAGCAGGGGATCATTCTGTCTATTATTGCCTCGCCGATCGAAGAGCGAGGGTCGTATACGGCGTTGGTGGCAGATGTTTTGGCCCTGATTGAATTGTCGTCGCGCCGTTCGGGACATCCGTTGCCCGAGGGCGGTCCGCTACCCAGCTGGCTCGGAGGCGAGATCCAGAGATTGCTTAGTAGGGGCTCCCGACGCGCGAACCTCCTGACGGCCGCCGCAGATGCATTACGAGCAATCAAGACGCGAATCGTTCTTGCAGCGGGCATTCGCATGGGCCGATTCGAACCCTTCAAGTATCGACGAGAGATCTGGCAGAATACGGACTTCAGGAAGTTCGATGATGGACTGAAAATGACGGTGGATTGTTCGCCGGAAATCGCAGATGCTATCGAAGCTCGACTGGTTTCCGGCCAGCGTTCTCGCGTTTGTTTGGCGGGTACACATCGTCAGAAAAGCGCACATCTCACCTGTTACGTTCCTTCAAACATTCAGTCCGATCACGTCCACTTCGTTGACGGGGCCGATGGAGGCTATGCCGCGGCAGCGGCCAAACAAAAAGCGGCGAGGCTGCCGCGCGGCGCGAATGGTCGCCATAGAGGGAACAGGAGCATCAGAGCGGGCGAGCGGCCGCACGGTGATTGAGATCGGAAAGGATTGTCGCGTCATTGTCGACGCCGAGGTCGATACGGCCGCGCTGGCGCAGCTGCTCGCCGTTCTGATGATTCGGGCCATCCGCAGGTTAACTGCGTGCTGCTGATCGCCACTAGTATGCGTCCGACACCAAACAAGAACGTGGGGTTAGTTGTTCGATTGGTTGACGAACCAATGATCGCAACACCGGGATTGAGCGGGATGTCGGGCGCACTTCGCCCAGTCTGGGCGAAGCCTACGCCAGGGACCGTCATGAGAGCGCCGCCCGGTTTCATCCGATTTTACCGGTTGGGAACTTCCTCATCAAACTTTCCTTGCTGCTGGAACGTCAACGCGTCGGGGTTCGTGCGAAAGCCAGCTCGCCATTGCGCCGGTCTCAAACCCGATACGTTCAGCATTTGGTGCACGCTTGCGAGGCAGTTCAGTCAATGCGCCCGGCTTGGAGTTAGCTTTGCCTTCGAACGGTACCCGCCCGCTATAGTCGATCCCGTATGCTGAAGTTTCCTTTTGCGAGACGTCGAGCCCGACGTACCGCGTCATGGTAGCGCTGCGTATCGGTTGATTGCGAGAGCTCGACGATAATAGGATGACCTTAGTCCAGAATCGTCGATCGCAATTACGTCATCGCTCCCAAATTCTGCATGCCGAACGACACCGTCGTGCGAAAGCCGCACATCCAAGACGGGATGACGGATGACGGCTTCGGATATCGCTGGAAAGCTTGGCGCGCGTCGATGTGGTTGCCCAACAGCTCCTGGAGACGCTCCTAGAGCCTGACTGCCAGGATCGAGGTTGGAAGACGAAGTCGACCCGCGTCGGATCCTGGGAATAAGGGAAAGATCGTCGGAGCGAAGCCGCTACGTCACCCGAAACACGTCTGGTCTATCCGCACAAAGCTTCAGGTGGAGGTCGGCTTCGAGGCAGTGCTCGGTTCAATCTCGCCATCGACAGTAAGCTCGCTGGCGCTCAACGCCCGTGGTTCGCAGACGTCAAAACCGGTTAGGCCGGTCAGGTCATTCGACTGCGCTGATACGTGGCAAAGGGTTCCATTCAGATGCACCAACGGCATCGAAACGATAATCGATTGTAATTGGCGAAGTTGCCGCGGATGCATTGTATTACGCGTGAGGCACGCCACCGACTTTGCTGATGATGCAATTGGGCACTAGCCGTTGGCAACCAGTCTCGCAAGAGCTTTCGACCCACACATCCGGGGCTGTCGATTTCAGGAGATCGGAAACTTGAAGGTCGCTTTCATCGCCTACGCCAATCCCACCAATTTTCTGCACATTGCCGCGAGGCTGCTGCCGTGGCTGTGGGGCTTGACGGCGTTAGCCTTTGCGCTCGGCCTCTTCGGTACGTTCACGGCACCACCCGACTACCAGCAGGGCGAGATGGTGCGCATCATGTACATTCACGTTCCGGCTGCCTGGGTGGCGATGCTGGCCTATACGCTGATGGCGGTTTCGGCGGTCGGCTCGTTGGTTTGGCGCCATCCGCTTGCGAATGCGGCGCAGAAGGCTGCCGGGCCGCTCGGTGCCGCCTTCACTTTTATTTGCCTTGTCACCGGCTCCCTCTGGGGCAAGCCGATGTGGGGCACGTACTGGGTGTGGGACGCCCGGCTTACTTCCGTGCTGGTTCTTTTCCTGATCTATCTCGGTCTGATCGGACTCTGGCAGACAATCGAGGACGCCAGCAGGGCCGCGCGGGCTGCATCGATCATGACGCTGGTCGGGTTCATCAATATTCCTATCGTCAAATTTTCGGTCGACTGGTGGAATACCCTCCATCAGCCAGCTTCCGTGTTCCGGATTGAAGGCTCGACGATCGCCGGCCCGATGCTTTGGCCACTGCTCGTCATGTCGCTTGCATACACGCTTCTATTCGCGACGCTCCACGTTATGGCGATCCGCAACGAAATCATGCGGCGCCGTGCTCAGCGGCTTGCGATCACGCTGGCGGCCGTTGGCGAATCCGCTGGGGCCCGAATGCAATCGGTCGAAGCGGTTTTCTGAGGGTGCGATGGCTCAGCATGGCGGGTTCATCGTGGCGGCTTATCTGGTGACGGGCACGGTCCTGATCGGGGCGATCGCGGCCGTTCTCTTCGACTATCGGCATCAGATCCATGCGCTGGCTCGCCTTGCACCAGGCCGTCTCGGCAATCGCTCATGAGCGACACTCCTACCTCGAAATTCCTCTCGCCCGATGTCGCGGCCACTCGGCACCACCTGGTCCGCATTATGGCGGCGGTCCCGCTTCTGGTCTTCATTGGAATTGCCACACTGCTCGAAGTGCGGCTCGGTGTCGACAACCCGTCGCTCGTGCCTTCGGCCATGATCGGCAGGCCGGTGCCGCAATTCGCGTTGGCGCCGCTCGAAGGGCTCGCCACGCCCGGGCCGCCCGGCCTGTCGAGCGCCGACCTGAAGGCAGGACATGTGACCTTGTGAACGTATTCGCGTCCTGGTGCGTCGAATGTCATAACGAGCACGAGGCGCTCATGGCCTTGTCGCGCGACCCGGCGCTGCGGCAGCACGGGGTAAAGCTTATCGGCATCATCTACAAGGACGACCCAGGGAGCGCGCGGAGCTATCTCAACGCCAAGGGGAATCCATTCGCACAGGTCGGCATTGACCCGTCCGGCAGGACCGGTATTGATTTCGGGGTCTATGGCGTCCCCGAGACCTACGTAGTCAAAGGAAATGGTACCATCGCCTCCAAGCTGGTGGGCGGCATCTCGGACGCGACCCGTCCCGCTTTGATGGCGGCAATCGCAAGCGCGCAACGGCCATGACGGCTACCTTGCCAAGTCTCGATCCATATAGGTCCAAAAAGTATGATCTTGTCTTTACGCGCGGCGTCGCTGGCTTGCGCCACCGGCTGGCAATCGATCAGCTCGAAGGAGCTACACTGCAGCAGCATTTTGGTCGTGGAGAATGGCGAACGTACCATGTTTTGCAAGGTCACGCGTTTGCGGACGTCGGCGGTGAAGGACCTTGAGACATGCTTTGGCTTGCCTTCGCAATGATGACGGCCGCGGTCTCGCTGGCGCTGCTCCGGCCGCTCTCGGCGCGGCAAGAAGAGCGTAACCCACGCGCTTCTGACATCGCTTTCTATCGAAGCCTATTGGTTGAAGCGGATGATGATGTCCGCCGAGGCTTAGTCGCGGCTGAGGATGCCGCAGCGGCGCGAGCCGAAATTGCGCGCCGGCTGCTCGCCTCCGTCGACTCCGTGCCGAAGGATCGGCCGCATGCATCGGCGGGACCGAGGCGCATCTGCGCCGTTCTGGCGGTTGTTGTGGTGCTGCCGTTTATCGCGCTGGCGCTTTATCTTAGGGTGGGCGCGCCTAACCAACTTGACATGCCGGCATCCCGCCGGACGGGTGCGGAGTTCAACCTCACGGCCGTAATCCCCAAGATCGGAGCGCATCAGGCGGCCCACCCCAACGACGGACACGGCTTCCAGGCGATCGCGGTCGAGCTAGACGGCAGCACAGAAAAAGCGAGGCAACTCTGGGAGGTGCTACGAGCGGATTCGCTATCCAACGCGCCGTGGACGGATGCTGTACATCCGCATTTGGCTGCTGTTGCCGGAGCGCCGCGGCCGGGCGTGGAGGCCGCGCGGTCCGGCCTAGACAGGACTGGCGTTGCGGCGCCGCCTCCAGAACAGAGGACAGAGGCGACCACTGGGATGGTGGAGGGACTCGCTGAGAAGCCCGCGAAGGGCGATCACGATCTTGACGGGTGGCTGCGATTGATCGATCAGGGCCTACGCGGTCATGTGTAAGCAAGAGAAGATCGAGGAGGCCGTGGCAAATGCGCGGGCTAGGCATTCGGGCAACATGAAGCGTTGGCACGCTTGATGGGCTCGTCAAATAGCTCGGGCTGAAAGGATAAATTTTGGCAAGAAAGAAAAGGCGCCTCCTCTTGATCGGCGCGGCCGGCATAACTTTGGCGATCGCGATAAGTCTCGTACTCTTTGCGCTACGCGACAGCATCGTCTTCTTCTACGGGCCGACCGAAATGGCCGAGAAAGCGCCGCGGCTGGGAACCCGGCTGCGCATCGGCGGGCTGGTGGAGCAGGGCTCACTGATCCATGAGGGGCCGTCGACCGTCACTTTCGCGGTGACCGACCTTAAGAAGCACATCAAGGTCGTCTACACAGGATTGCTACCCGATCTCTTCCGGGAAGGGCAGGGTGTCGTGGCCGAGGGCACGGTGGAAGGCCCAAGCCTCTTTCATGCCGACACTGTGCTCGCCAAACATGACGAGCGCTACATGCCCAAGGACGTTGCGGACGGGCTCAAACGGCACGGCATTTGGCGTGACGGCGAGAAATCCGCGCAGAGACAATAGAGTTGCCGTTTATGGTTCACATCAGCCTCCAGGAGTGACCGGGTGATCGTCGAAACTGGACATTATGCGCTCGCCCTCGCCTTGGCGGTCGCGCTGCTGCAGTCGGTTCTGCCGATCTGGGGTACTCGCCGCGGCGATCTCGGCCTCGCCTGCACTGCGGTGCCTGCCGCGATTATCCAATTTGCGCTGGTGGCCTATGCCTTTGCGGCGCTGACCTACGCTCATGTGGTGTCCGACTTCAGTCTCGTAACGGTCGTCGAGAATTCGCACACCACCAAGCCGCTCGTCTACAAGATCGCGGGCGTCTGGGGCAATCATGAAGGCTCTATGCTGCTCTGGGTCTTAATCCTGGCGATCTTCGGAGCCGCGGTGGCGAGCTTTGGCCGCGGCATGGCAGATGAACTGCGGGCCAATACGCTGGCGGTCCAGGGCTGGATCGCGTTTGCCTTCCTGCTCTTCATTCTGCTCACATCCGACCCCTTCGCGCGCCGATTTCCCGCACCCTTTGAGGGGCAAGACCTCAATCCGTTGCTTCAGGACCCTGGCCTCGCGATACATCCGCCGCTGCTCTATCTCGGCTATGTCGGCTTCTCGATTGTGTTCTCCTTCGCGGCGGCGGCGCTGATTAGCGGCCGCGTCGATGGCGCCTGGGCCCGATACATTCGACCATGGGCGCTGATCGCTTGGAGTTTCCTGACGCTCGGCATCGCGATGGGTTCCTACTGGGCCTATTACACCCTCGGCTGGGGTGGATTTTGGTTCTGGGACCCGGTCGAGAATGCCTCATTGATGCCCTGGCTCGCTGGCACGGCGCTGCTGCATTCTGCGGCCGTCATGGAAAAGAGAGACGCGCTCAAGATCTGGACCATCTTCCTCGCGATCCTCACCTTCTCGCTTTCGCTGCTCGGCACGTTCCTGGTCCGCTCGGGCGTGCTTACCTCGGTGCACTCCTTCGCCAGCGACCCATCACGCGGCCTCTTCATCCTCGCGATCCTTATCCTATTTATCGGCGGGTCGCTCGTTCTCTACGCTTGGCGCGCTCCGGCCTTGCGACCCGGCGGCCTGTTCGCGCCTGTGTCTCGGGAAGGTGCGCTCGTGATCAACAACCTAATGCTAACCATCTGTTGCGCCATCGTGCTCACCGGTACCCTTTACCCTCTGGTGCTTGAGACCTTGACCGGCGACAAGATCTCGGTCGGCGCGCCTTTTTTCAATCTGACCTTCGGCCCGTTGGTCATCCCTATCCTGCTACTAATGCCGATCGGCCAGTCGCTTGCCTGGAAGCGCGGCGACTTTCTGGGCGCCGCGCAACGGGTGATGGTTGCGGCAATGGCGGGCGTGGCGCTTTCACTAGTTCTGGCTGCGGCCCTGCGCGGCGGTCCGGTCCTCGCCCCGATAGGTGTGGGCTTGGCGGTCTATCTGATCGTCGGATCGTCCAACGAATTAGTGTCGCGAACCTGGGGCAGAGGGCAGCCCTGGCGCGTGACTTTGGCCCGCGCGACTGGGCTTCCGCGTTCGGCTTGGGGCACGGCTATCGCCCACGCGGGGCTCGGCGTGACATTGTTGGGGCTCGCCGCAACCGGTTGGGGCGTGGAGCGGATTGCGGCGGTCAAGCCGGGGCAGACGGTCGATCTCGGACCCTATCAAGCCACCATAGTCAAGCTTGAGGAGCGACAGGGCCCCAACTATTTCGAAACAGGGGTACGTGCGATTATCAGCCAGAATGGGTCGACGGTGACGACGATTGAACCGGCCAAGCGCACGTTTCCGGTGCGCCAGACTACGATAACGGAAGCCGGCATCGTGACCCTAGGTTTCGGGCAGGTCTACATTTCGCTCGGGGACCAGCATCCGGATGGTTCGATCGATGCCCACATGTTCTGGAAGCCGCTCGTTACGACAATCTGGATTGGCGCTATCGTGATGGCGATCGGAGGAATTGTGTCATTGTCCGATCGGCGTCTCAGGATCGGCTTTGCGCGTCGGGCCATTCACGGCCGCCTCACTGATCCTGTAGCGCCGCAGCCCGCAGAATGACCGCGCTCCGTCGCTTTTTCCTTCTTTTGGTTGTGTTCGCGGGGCTCGCGCCCGGTCTGGCGAGCGCGGTGCAGCCCGACGAGATCCTAGCCGATTCAAAGCTCGAAGCGCGCGCGCGGGGAATTTCCGTTGGGCTGCGCTGTCTTGTCTGTCAGAACCAGTCGATCGACGATTCGAGCGCGGAGCTTGCGCGGGATCTCCGGCTACTGGTTCGCGAACGTCTGAAAGCGGGCGACAGCGACGCGCAGGTGCGCGATTTCCTGGTACGGCGCTATGGAGATTTCATCCTGTTGAAACCGCCATTCGACTCGGAAACCGCCCTACTCTGGGGCACGCCGGCCCTCCTGTTTGCGGTAGGCGCGATCGCGCTTCTTCTCGGACTCCGCCGCCGCAGGCAGTCCACGCCGCCTGATCCGCTGAGCCAAGCCGAGTGCGACCGGCTGGCGTCGGTATTGAACGCCGATATTCCCTCTGAGTGATTTTGGCATTAGTCGGATCGTTTTATCTTGCGAGATGCACGTGCCGAGGTATTTTACCTCTTCGCTTCAATGCTCGACTCGAACGGTGGCGTTAGTCGCATCGCGCCGCAGATAGCCACATATTGGAGCGGTTTACTGACGTGATCCGCTTCGGAACGAACTTATTTCCACCGCTTGAATCCTTTATTCCCCCGCCCCGCGAAGCGCGGCGGCTGCAGCGATCGGGGCGAGCGCGAAGGACGCGAGACCAAGCGCACAGAGGATCAGAAACGGCGTTAGGAATGGCACCGTGCCACTCGCCGCCGCCGAGGCCGCCGAGACGCTAAAGATCATCACTGGCACCGCCAGCGGTACGACGAGAATCGAGAGCAGAAGGCCGCCGCGTCGCAACGTGACGGTAAGGGCTGCGCCGATCGCGCCCAGAAAAGTTAAAGCTGGTGTGCCTACTAGCAGGCTCACGGTCACTCCCCCGAGCGCCGGGCCATCCAGGGCCAACATCAGGCCGAACAGAGGAGAGAGGATCACCAGCGGCAGCCCTGTGACGCACCAGTGAGCTAGGCACTTTACCAGGACAACGAGTTCTAGAGGTGCCGGTGACAGAAGCATCTGGTCCAGCGAACCATCCTCGTGGTCGGCTTGGAACAACCGGTCAAGGCCTAGCAGGGTCGCCAGGAATGCTCCAAGCCACAGGATGGCCGGACCGATTCGCGATAGCAGGTTCAAGTCGGGTCCGATCGCGAAGGGCACGATCGTGACGAGACCGAGGAAGAAGATTATCGCGAGCGACCCTCCGCCGCCGATGCGGCGCGATAGCACGAGATCGCGGTAAAAGACGGCAAGAAGAGTCTCTGTCATGGCCCCCATCCGCCGCCGCCACAGCGGCGTGACCGTCTCCCTTGAAGAAAAGGATCGGCCCTGCCTTGTTTCTCGTTCCGGGACGCATGGAAGCGGAGCAGGCGGGTAGGGCGCCACGGCACTCCCCTCATTGCGCTTCAAGCCTCAGTTCGAGGGTCCCTGGCAGACCGAGTGGTTCATGGGTCGCCGCAAGCACCAAACCGCCGCGTTCAAGATGATCGGCCACAATACCCATCAGCATGACACGTGCGGCCCGGTCGAGTGCGGTCAATGGCTCATCGAGCAGCCATAGAGGGCGGTCGGCGACCAGGAGCCGGGCCAAGGCGACGCGGCGGCGCTGACCTGCCGAAAGATAGCCGACCGGCAGGTCGACAACATGGGCGAGCTCGACGCGGTCGAGCGCCTCCCGAGGGGTCAGTTGGGCTTGCCCTGAAAGTGTCAGACCGAATTGGAGGTTTTCGCGAGCGGTCAGCGCGGACTTCAACCCGTCGAGGTGACCCACGTAGTGGACGCGCTCTGCGAGAGGCGCCGGATCCTTGGCTCCCCACTCGTTCCACGACGCGCAGCCGGACGTCAGGGGTAAGAAGCCGGCGATCGCACGCAGCAGGGTTGATTTGCCCACGCCATTTGAGCCCGTTACTTCGCCAAACTGTCCGGTGTCCAGCCGTAACGATACGCCACGGAGTACTGTGCGCCCACCGCGCACGACCCAAAGGTCCGCGACTAGGAGATGGCAGGATTGTGTGTGGCTCATTTTCGCTTTCAGTCAGCTATGTCCCGCGCCGCTCGCGTTTTTTAGAACGCTCCCCCTGCTTGCCTCTCGCTCGCCGCGGCGCGGCACGAGCCCAGGTTGGCATCACATCGCGTGAGAGACTCGACTTTGCGACACGGGTGCCAGACGTGAGGCCATAGTTGGGCTGATGACCCGACCTCGTCGATGGCGGAACTTCGGTGGCTCGGCCCAGCTCGCCTCTCGGCCCAACCATCGGAGCGCCCTGTTCACATGTGGCCGAGCACCCCGCTGTCGAGGACCCAGCTCGCCCCGGGATACGGCTCAATCGAAAGCCAGAGTATCCCAGGTCTCCACGAGCGCGGCCGTTAGTTTGGCTATGTGTGCCGCCCCGTGGAAGGGCGAGGGCGTGATGCGCAGACGCTCCGTGCCGCGTGGGACAGTAGGGTAGTTGATCGGCTGGATGTAGATGGCGTGGCGCTCAAGCAGGTGATCAGCAGCTGCCTTGCACCGCTCTGCATCACCGACCATCACCGGCACGATGTGAGTGTCGGTGGCGAGCACCGGCAGACCGGCGGCCTTGAGCGCGGCCTTCGTTGCAGCGGCCTGTCGCTGGTGTGCCTTGCGCTCGGCATTCGAGTGTTTGAGGTAGCGCACGGAAGTGAGGGCAGCGGCGGCAACCGCAGGCGGCAGGGCCGTGGTGAAGATGAAGCCCGAGGCGAAGCTGCGTACCGCATCGCAGATTGTCGGCGAGGCCGCGATGTAGCCCCCGATGCAGCCGAAGCCTTTGGCGAGGGTGCCCTCGATTACATCCACGCGGTGCATCACCCCGTCGCGCTCGCCGATCCCGCCGCCGCGGGGGCCGTAAAGGCCGACCGCGTGGACCTCGTCGAGATAAGTCATCGCGCCGTACTGATCCGCAAGGTCACAGATCCTGCCGATAGGTGCAACGTCGCCGTCCATGGAGTAGACGGACTCGAACACGATGAGCTTGGGGCGGTCGCCCGCCTCGTGTAGCAAGGCCTCAAGATGGCCGTGATCGTTGTGGCGAAATATCCTCTTCTCGCAGCCCGATTGACGGATGCCTTCGATTATCGAGTTGTGGTTGAAGGCGTCGGACAGGATCAAGCAGTTCGGGATCAACTTGGCGATCGTCGAGATGCCGGCCTGGTTCGAGACGTAGCCCGAGGTGAAGACGAGGCTCGCCTCCTTGCCGTGCAAGTCGGCGAGCTCGCGCTCAAGGTCCACCAGTGGTGAGTTATTTCCCGCGATGTTGCGCGTGCCGCCGGCGCCGACGCCGCAGCACCGGGCAGTCTCGATCATTGCGGCCACGACCTCAGGCCGCTGCCCCATGCCGAGGTAGTCATTGGAGCACCAGACCGTGATCTCGGTGATCATCCCGTCGGGCCGGCGCCACTTGGCGACCGGGAAGCGGCCAGAAATGCGCTCGATGTCGGTGAAAACACGGTAGCGCCGCTCATCGTGCAGGCGATCGAGGGCCTTGCGGAAGTGGCGCTCGTACGCTTGGTCCGCGCCCTTCGTGTCCTCCGGACTGGACGCGACCCTCGCGGGCAAGTGCAAGGCTGGCGCTCCTTGCCCCGACATCGCGCCCAGGCACGGACATGCTTTGCCGGCGCGCGCGCGAGTTTGAAGTCTCGCCAGCAATTCCACTCCTCTAACGTGATCTCTCATCGTTGTCAGGCCCTAAAGCTGAAGCCCCGGTTGTTCATGGCTCATTATCTTTCAGGCCCTCTCGTCTTGCACAAGTTATTGTTTGTATGCCCTCTGATTATCGCTATGTGCATCGGCTAAATGCGAGTTTTGGTGTGAACTTGAGAAGCCAAGTAACGCGAGGACTAGGTGTTTAGCCCCGGCATTTGCTGGAGCGGATTGAGTTTGAATCGTTCGGGCTGGGAAGTCCAGCATTTGCAGATGTATTCGTTAGGTGTGAGGCCCTTCAGGGTCTTCAGCCGCCGAGCGTAGTTGCCCAGTGTCCGATTAGAAATAATAGCTTCACAAATCGCTGACTTACGTTTCACGAACCCCCGCGCAACTTGCTTTGATTTATGAACGACAGTGACGACTGTCGCAGCGCTATTCTCCGCCGCTATGAAAACTATACGCACCGGCTATTGGAAAATTTCGTCCCTCGCTGCGATCGATGGTTATCGTTGTCGCAGATTTTATCGAGCGACGCGCAGTGCAACCTGCGACGGATATTACTCAATTGCATGAAGCAGAAATGCACGGCTCGAAGCAAAACGTGGCACCAGTGATCAACGAGGCTGGCCGAGGCGGAACGCGCCAGCTGGCTTTCATGTCCGCCGTGGCGTCCCCGGTTGGGAATGTCAGATATTTTGTGTAAGAGACTTCTGTGAAGGGTGAATTGCAGTCGTTTGTTTTATCAGCCGGACATTGGTGTCGATCCCATGGTGGCTAACAGTGGCCGGGCAGCAAGCTCTGTCAA
>NZ_JBVAPG010000197.1:0-13272 GCF_055413685.1 Bradyrhizobium sp. LeoA1Lang
TTACCAGGTTGCGGGGCTGCTGCGCAGCAGCCCCGCAACCTGGCCCTAACCCATCAACCCGCCCTGCCGCCTCAAGCGCCGGGCTCCTGTCCCTGATTATCCTGTCTCACTACAGGGGTGCAGTTCAAGAGACTTATCCCGGATTGCGCTGCGCTCCACCCGGGTTACAGGCTCTCAATACAGCGGGAACCTGGTTGGCTCGCCGCCCAGATCCGACGGCGGGTTGAGCGGCTGACGGTCGATCGGCCGATTGAGGTTTTCCCGCGCGAAGTCCGGGTACCCGAACGGCGACGGAAAGGCGTAGTCCTGGAACTTGCGGTCGCCTGGCAGCACCTCGGTGCCGGCATCGAGCCACGAGCGCGTGGTCACGAAGACGCGCGTGCGTGGTCCCTGCTGGTAGGAACGGTTGGGCCCTTGGCCGCCGTAGGTGACCCGGCCGTCGCGGTCATACCGGAGCTGGTCCTGACGCCTGCTCTGGGCATCGGCAGGGCTGGCGAGGAGACCGACCACCGCCGCAGCGGTGGCAAAGAATACCGCGAACCTGGTCGCAGCAGGAAATTTGGCAGTCATTTCATCCTCGTCACTGTGCCCCGACCGGAGGCCGGCAGGTCGCCCCATCTGATTTGGTCACATTGTAGCCTTGGCGCAACTGCCGCCACTAGGTCAAATGCGCCACACCCGCGCGCAATAATGCCGCGGCAAGCGCAAAAGTTTCATGAAAACCAGTGCCTTGCCGCGATGTCGCCATCATCGGAGGGGCGCCGCGGCCGGTGGCGTGCGGCGCCTGAGTGATTACATCATGTCACCTGAACAGGCGGCCAGACCGGCGAAGCGCTACGACTAACGTTGTCTTAACGGCGTTTCTCGCATAGAAGCGCTGCGCTTCCTTGAGCCGCCGGATGCGGCAGGCGAGCATTTTTCCTCGGAGAGTGAACGATGGGTTACAAAGTCGCGGTGGTGGGTGCGACCGGTAATGTCGGGCGGGAAATGCTCGGCATTCTGGACGAGCGCAAATTCCCGGCTGACGAGGTGGTGGCGCTGGCCTCGCGCCGCAGCGTCGGCGTCGACGTCTCCTATGGCGACCGGACCCTGAAGGTCAAAGCGCTCGAGCATTACGACTTCTCTGATGTCGACATCTGCCTGATGTCGGCGGGCGGCGCGGTGTCCAAGGAATGGTCGCCGAAGATCGGTGCCGCCGGTGTTGTCGTGATCGACAATTCGTCGGCCTGGCGCATGGATCCGGATGTGCCGCTGATCGTGCCGGAGGTGAATGCGGACGCGGCGGCGGGCTTCACTAAGAAGAACATCATCGCCAATCCGAACTGCTCGACCGCGCAGCTCGTGGTGGCGCTGAAGCCCCTGCACGACAAGGCGACGATCAAGCGCGTCGTGGTGTCGACCTATCAATCGGTCTCGGGCGCCGGCAAGGACGCGATGGACGAACTGTTCTCGCAGACCAAGGCCGTCTACACCAATGACGAGCTGATCAACAAGAAATTCCCCAAGCGCATCGCCTTCAACGTCATCCCCCACATCGACGTCTTCATGGAGGACGGCTACACCAAGGAAGAGTGGAAGATGATGGCGGAGACCAAGAAGATCCTTGATCCCAAGATCAAACTCTCCGCGACCTGCGTGCGCGTGCCGGTCTTCGTCGGCCATTCGGAAGCGGTCAACATCGAGTTCGAGAACCCGATCTCGGCCGATGAGGCGCGCAACATTCTCCGCAACGCGCCAGGCTGTCTCGTCATCGACAAGCAGGAGCCCGGCGGCTACGTCACGCCCTATGAGGCTGCCGGCGAGGACGCCACCTATATCAGCCGCATCCGCGAGGACGCGACAGTGGAGAACGGACTCGTGCTGTGGTGCGTGTCGGACAATCTGCGCAAGGGCGCCGCGCTGAATGCGGTGCAGATCGCCGAATGCCTGATCAACCGCAAGCTGCTCACCGCCAAGAAGAAGGCGGCCTGAGAGTCGCGATTGGTGAATGACCGGGGAGCCGGAATCGATGACCGACGAGCCGGTTCCTTATCGACCTGATCCCAGGCTGAAACGCGTTGAGATCGGCTTCGAAAGCCTGATCTTCAACAGCCGCTGGCTGATGGCGCCGTTCTATTTCGGTCTCGTCGTCAGCCTCGCGGTGCTGCTCTACAAGTTCGTCGCACTGCTGTGGGAGTTCATCCTGCACGTGCCGTACGCTAAGGAATCCGACATCATCCTCGGCGTGCTCTCACTGATCGACGTGTCGCTGACCGGCAATCTCATCCTGATCGTGGTGTTCTCGGGCTACGAGAACTTCGTTTCCCGGATCGATCCCGCCGGCCATCCGGACTGGCCGGAATGGATGACCAAGGTCGATTTCGGCGGCCTGAAGCAGAAGCTGCTTTCCTCGATCGTGGCGATCTCGGCGATCCAGGTGCTGAAGGCCTTCCTGAACATCGATGCGATCTTCGACGCGCAGAAGCTCGGATGGCTGGTCGGCATCCACCTGGTGTTTGTGATCTCGACCCTGATCCTGGCCTTGTCGGACCGCTGGGGCGCCGGCCACGGGGCGGATTGATTGGCGAATAGGGAGTAGCGAATAGCGAGTGGAGTTAGCCTATTGGCTACCCGCAACTCGCGCACTCACGAATTCCTTCGTCGTCCGGTCGAGCACGAACAGCGAGCCTTCGGCGACGCCGAAATAGGCGCCGTGCAGGTTCGTGTCGCCCTTCTGCACCCGCTCGCGCACGAACGGGAACGTCATCAGGTTCTCGAGCGAGCGGAACACCGCGGCTTTCTCGATCCGGATGGTGAAATCCTGCATCGTCTCGTGCTCGCGCTGCTCGACCACCTCGCCGGGCTTGATGAACATCTGCATCCACTTGCCGATGAAGTCGCCGGGCGACAGCGGCTGGATTTTATCGATGAACGCGCGGATGCCGCCGCATTGGGCATGGCCAAGCACGACGATGTGCTTCACCTTGAGCACGCTGACGGCATATTCCAGCGCCGCCGAGACGCCGTGGGCGCCGCTGTCGGGCTGGTAGACCGGAACCAGGTTGGCGACGTTGCGCACCACGAACAATTCACCCGGCCCCGCATCGAAGATCACTTCCGGCGAGACGCGGGAATCGCAGCAGCCGATCACCATCACCTCGGGTGACTGGCCGCGCACGGACAATTCGCGGTAGCGGGACTGTTCCGTGGGCAGCCGCTGCGTGGCGAAAGCCCGGTAGCCGTCGAGCAGATGTTGCGGGAAGAGCTCCATGCCCTTGCCTAACCACAAGCCGATGACCGGAACAAGGCTTTCGGACCGATGGCCGAAATGATAGGCGGGATGGAAACGACCGAAAGGAAACGACCATGACCCGTCCGCGCCGCAGCCTGTTGTTCATGCCCGGATCCAATGCGCGGGCGCTGGAGAAAGCGCGCAACCTGCCGGCCGACGGCATCATCCTCGACCTCGAGGATTCGGTGGCGCCGGACGCCAAGGGCCTGGCGCGGGACCAGATCGCGGCTGCCGTAGCGGCCAAGGGCTTCGGCAAGCGCGAGGTGCTGGTCCGGATCAACGGCCTCGATACGCCGTGGTGGGTCGACGACGTCGGCATGGCCGGCAAGGCTCAGCCCGACGGCATCCTGGTTCCCAAGGTCTCCAGCGTCGACGACCTCAACGCGATTGCCGATCGCCTCAGCGACATCAACGCCCCTGCCTCGATCCGGGTCTGGGCCATGATCGAGACCGCGCGCGCGGTGCTGCATGCCGAGGAACTCGCTGCGGCCTCAAAGGATTCCGAAGCCCGCCTTGCCGGTTTCGTGTTCGGCCCGAACGACATTTCCCGGGAGACGCGGATCAAGATGCAGCCGGGCCGTGCGATCATGATCCCGATGATCACCCATTGCATCCTGGCGACGCGCGCGCACGGCCTGGAGATCCTCGACGGTCCCTATAGCGATTTCGCCAATGTCGACGGCTTTGCCGCCGAATGCGCACAAGCCCGCGATCTCGGTTTCGACGGCAAGACGCTGATCCATCCGGGCCAGATCGAAGCTTGCAACGCGATCTTTACCCCGCCGGCGGAAGAAGTCGCGGAAGCCCGCAAGATCCTCGCCGCGTTCGACAAGCCGGAGAATGCCTCGCGCGGCGCGATCCAGATCGACGGCCGCATGGTGGAGCGGCTCCACGCCGAGATGGCGCGGCGCACGATCGCGATTGCAGATGCGATCGCGGCAGTGAGGAATTGACCTCTCGTCGTCCCGGCTTTCGCCGGGACGACGGGTTAGCGAAATTTTTCGGCCGCCCACGCATAGAGGCTTCCGGGGATCGGCGCCTCGCGGCCGCGGCCCTTCGGCGAGATGTGCAGGCCGATGACGTCGGGATTGCCGAGCAATTTCGAGTAGTCGCGCGGCTCGAAGAACAATTTCGGTTCGGCATGCACCGCATAGAACGACTGCTTCGGCAGGGCATATTGCAATTCCCCTGCGCGGCGGGCGAGCGCGGTGAGTGCCGGCGGGCCGTAGAGGGAGATCCGGATGTCGGAGAGACGGTTGGAAACGCCGCGCAGGCGCCGCAGCGCGAAGACAACGCGATGACGGAGCGCGAGCCACTCCGGCGTCAGCTCCTCCTGCTTCATCAATCCTTCGAAGGCGCGCACGATCGGATCGTCCGGCGGCAGATAAAGCACGGAGTTGCCGAGCTGGCGCGGCCGCTCCCACGCAAAATAGGGCTTGGCCGGATCGATCTCGATCGGCTTCAGGAGCAGCACATCGGCATCGAGCCAAACGCCCGCGCGTTCGGCCATCAGCCGTATGCGGAAAAAATCGCTGAACTGCAGGATGGTCCAGCCGCGCCAGCTCCCATCCGGGTCCGGCGGCCGCAGCTTCTCGGAGAACGCATGCGGCAGGATCGCTTCGGCCTCGGCATTGCCGATGCCGTCGGGCAGGCCGGGCAGCGGATCGAAACTGTAGACGGTGACCTTGTGGCCGGCGGCGACCTGCGAACGCAGGCAGGTCAGCCGCAGCCGGTCGAGCGGACCATGCCAGAAGGTGACGACGTCCGGACGCATGCGTCGTTCCTCTAGAGCTTGATCCGGAGCGGAAAGATCAGGCCCAGGCGCGCTCGCGGCTGGCCTTGGCCTCGTAGTCGTCGATCGACGACTTCTTCTCCATCGTCAGCCCGATATCGTCGAGGCCGTTGATCAGGCAGTGCTTGCGGAACGGGTCGATCTCGAACTTCACGGCGCCGCCGTCGGGACCGCGGATTTCCTGATTCGCCAGGTCGATCGTCAGCGTCGCATTGGCGCCGCGCTCAGCGTCGTCGAACAGCTTGTCGAGGTCTTCCTGGGCAACGCGGATCGGCAGGATGCCGTTCTTGAAGCAGTTGTTGTAGAAGATGTCGCCGAACGAGGTCGAGATCACGCAGCGGATACCGAAATCGAGCAGTGCCCAGGGCGCGTGCTCGCGGCTCGATCCGCAGCCGAAATTGTCGCCGGCGACCAGGACCTTGGCATTGCGATAGGCCGGCTTGTTGAGCACGAAATCGGGATTCTCGCTGCCATCGTCCTTGTAGCGCTGCTCCGAGAAGAGCCCCTTGCCAAGGCCGGTGCGCTTGATGGTCTTCAGGTGCTGCTTGGGGATGATCATGTCGGTGTCGACATTGATGATCTTCAATGGCGCCGCGACGCCTTCCAGCTTGGTGAACTTATCCATCGATCGCACTTCCCGGTTCAAGGTGGGAGGGGGTTATCTATCCCGAAAAACCCCCTGGAAAAAGGCTAATTTGCGCATGGGGCCTTTGTCCGACGCGTTTTCTTCACGCGAACCGGGGGCCACCCTCGGATCAAGTCCGAGGGCATGCTTCGCTCGAAAACGCTTTAGCCTGCAGCGGCCTCGATCGCCTCCATGTCGGCGTCGGAGAGGCCGAAATGGTGGCCGATCTCATGGACCAGGACGTGGCGGACGATGTGGCCGAGCGTCTCCTCGTGCTCGGCCCAATAGTCGAGGATCGGCCGGCGGTAGAGCCAGATCATGTTGGGCAGGTGCGGGACGTCACCAGGGCTCTGGTGGGGGAGACCTATGCCCTGGAACAGGCCGAGCAGGTCGAATTCGCTTTCGCAGCCCATCTCGTCCATGACCTCGTCGGTTGGGAAATCGTCGACGCGAATGATCACGCCTTCGCAAAGGCTGCGAAAGCGTTTGGGCAGGCGCTCGAAAACGTCATGCGCCATGGCCTCCATTTCGGCGAGCGATGGCGCTTTGGCTGTGGTCCACATGGCGCTTGTTTAGCGCGAGTTTCGCACAGGGCGCCAGCGCTGTTGACCTTGTCGCGGCAATCGGAGACCGTACGGCCCGCGAACTGGATTTTGGGTGGGCGTGATGCGGCGGATCGTGATGGGAATGCTACTGGCGGCTTTGGCGGGAGCCTCGCTGCCGGTTGCTAGCGCGCAGGCGCAAACGGCTCCATCGGCAACGCTGGGCGTGCAGGCGGTTGCGCCCACCATCTCTGAGTCCTCCGCACAGCGCCGGCGGCCGCTGCGGCGGATTCCGATCTACCGCCAGGATCACTGGGAACCGGATGTCATCCCGCGCTACAATCCCGGCCCGAACGCCGTGCGCGATTGCACCGCCCACTATGTGCAGGAATACCGGCCGAGCGGTACCGTGATCACACCGCGCATGCACTGCTATTGGCGTCCCGGTTAGCTTCCCGCTTGAGCATGATCTCCGCGCAAACGCTTCGCGTTTGTCGCGAGGGAAAACCGGTCTCCACTTTTCCGGCTCATGCTCTAGCAGCATCGCCAATCGCCGGTACTGCGCACGGCCGGAATTCCTGACTTTATCAAGGAACTGAAACGCGCAGTCCGGCGTTCACGTCCGCGGCGCAGATTCATTCCCTCCACATTCACGTCGTCCGCTTCTGCTTGCGACCTGCGTCGCGGCAGCCTCACTCGATTCGAATCGAAGGTTGCAGACGTGACATCCGAGGACGTTCGGGAGAACAAAAAAATGAAGGTGACAAAACTTCTGGGGCTGGTTGCCGCCAGTTCCCTGCTTGCGCTTGCGGTGCCGGGCGAGCGCGCTCACGCGCTTTCGCTGAACAGCCCCGGCGCCGCTGCGGCGGTTCAGGATGCTCCGAAGCAGATGTCGGAGACGACCGAAGTGCGCTGGCACTCCCGTCGCCATCACCGCCCGCACCGTTGGCATCCTCGCCGCCACTGGCGCCGCTGACAGGCTCGCGGCATTCAACGCAGAGCGCACAGGCCCGTGAGTAACGGGCCTGTTTTTCATTTTCAGCCAAGAAAGTTTCCATTTCAGCCAAGAAACAGGCATGATTGTACCCGTTATCGCCCGCTCGATTGCTGGAGGAGTCATCTCATGAAGGGTTGGATCGGCGCCGCGCTGGTTGCAGGTGTCATGGTATTGGCATCGCCGGCGTCAGTGACGACGGCCGCGGCAGGGCCGCAGCGGACCGTCGCGCAAAAGGCTGATGCAGGAGCCACGGATTTCAGTGCGCGCCGCTACAGGCCCTACTACCGAAACGTTGATCGGTCCTACATCGACTTCTACTACCGGCCCTATCCTCCTTACTCTCGCGCTTACACGCAGCCTTACTACTTCCGACCATATCCATATGACAGGCCGGTCCCGTACGCATTCGGCTTCCGGCATGACCCGTGGTGGTGGTGAGGCGCTGAGCGCTTCCCAAACAGACGGTTGATTGCAATCCTCTTTCGCTCGTGTCGCATTCACGGCGCGTTCACGTCGCTGTCTCTAGCGTCATGATGGGAGCGACCGCACATGCACGCGATGACGACGCACGCCTTCTAGGCGGCGCGATTGCTATTGCGCGCTTCAAGGAGGTTTTCGGAATGAGGAGACGACAATTCGGGCGCGGCATGATCAGTCGCGTCGGCCTTGCGGCTGCCGCGGTGTTCGTCCTTACGACGGCAACGCAGCGCGCCGAGGCGCTCTCACTGGCCAGCCCGGGCGCCGTACCGGCGACGAAGGCGGCGACTGAAGGGCTGGCCACCGAAGTGCAGTTTCGGGGCCATGGCGGCGGTCGTGGCGGCGGTTTCCATGGCGGTGGATTCCGCGGTGGTGGTGGTTTCCATGGTGGCGGCTTCCGTGGCGGTGGTTTCCGGGGTGGTGGTTTCAGAGGTGGGGGTGTCGCGTTCCATCGCGGCGGCGGCTTTCGCGGCGGCGGCGTGGCCTTTCATCGCGGGTTTCGTGCGGCACCGGCTTTCCACGGCGGCTACCGTTATGGCGGCTTCCATCGCTACTACGGCGGCGGCTATCGCTACGCCTACCACCGGCCCTACTTCCACCGGCGTCATTTTCACCGCCGGTTCTACTATGCTCGGCCGTACTATTATCCGCGCTACTATTACCCGCGCCGTTGTCGGATCATCTGGACCTATTACGGCCCGCGCCGGATCTGCCGCCCCTGGTGGTATCGTCACCACTATTGGCGTCCGTATTGGTGAGGCTTCGTAGCCCGGGTGAAGCGTCAGCGTAACCCGGGGCCGGTACGCAATGTTGATGCAAGTGTCCCGGGTTGCGCGTTCCGCTCCACCCGGGCTACGGGCTCGAAATGAGCCGTCTTAATCCCAGTCCCTGAACTTCCAGGACTTCAGCTTCCACGGCGTCAGGTTCTCGACCCGCCATTGCGCCCAGCGGTCCGGCGGCCAGTGGCTGAGGCGCGAGGTTTCTTTCGCCTGAGGCATTGGATCGATCACGCGCGGCATGGTTCGGCGCCGGTTCTGGCGCGTCGCCTCGCTGACCATATCGATATATTCGCGCTTGTCGGCCATGGCTCGGCTCCTTGCGAAAGGATGCATCCGCAAGGAGCAAGTCTGCGCCTCGCTGCTTAACGAGGCGTTTCCGCGATTTATCGAGCTTGAGGGAAAGGTGGTTAACGCCACTCCCTCACGTCGACAAAGTGCCCGGCGATTGCCGCAGCAGCCGCCATTGTCGGCGACACCAGATGGGTGCGGCCCTTGAAGCCCTGGCGTCCTTCGAAGTTGCGGTTCGAGGTGGAGGCGCAGCGCTCTTCCGGCTTCAGCTTGTCGGGGTTCATGGCCAGGCACATCGAGCAGCCCGGCTCGCGCCACTCAAAGCCGGCCTTGATGAAGATCTTGTCGAGACCTTCCGCCTCCGCCTGCTCCTTCACGATGCCCGAGCCCGGCACGATCATCGCGTTGACACTGGCGTTGACGTGCTTGCCCTCGGCGATCTTGGCCGCGGCGCGCAGATCCTCGATGCGGCCATTGGTGCAGGAGCCGATGAAGACGCGGTCGAGCTTGATGTCGGTGATCTTCGTGCCCGCTGTCAGGCCCATATATTTCAGCGCGCGATGCTTGGAGAGGCGCTTGGCCTCGTCCGCGATCTTGTCGGGATCCGGCACGAACCCGGTGACCGAGATGACATCCTCGGGCGAGGTGCCCCAGGTCACGATCGGCGGCAGCTTTGCTGCGTCCAGCCGGAGTTCGTGGTCGAAATGCGCGCCGTCGTCGGAACGCAGCGTCTCCCAGTAGCGCATCGCCGCATCCCAGGCCTCGGCCTTCGGCGCCTTGGGACGGCCGCGCAGGAAGTCGAACGCCTTCTCGTCGGGCGCGACCAGGCCAGCGCGCGCGCCGCCTTCGATCGACATGTTGCAGACGGTCATGCGGCCTTCCATCGACAGCGCGCGGATCGCCTCGCCGGCATATTCCAGCACGTAGCCGGTGCCGCCGGCGGTGCCGATCTCGCCGATGATGGCGAGAATGATGTCCTTGCCGGTCACGCCTTCGGGCAATTTGCCGTCGACGGTGACGCGCATGTTCTTGGCTTTCTTCTGGATCAGGGTCTGCGTCGCCAGCACATGCTCGACTTCGGAAGTGCCGATGCCGTGCGCGAGCGCGCCGAACGCGCCATGCGTCGAGGTATGGCTGTCACCGCAGACGATGGTCGTGCCGGGCAGCGTGAAACCCTGCTCGGGGCCGATGACGTGGACGATGCCCTGGCGCTTGTCGAACTCGTCGTAATATTCGATGCCGAATTCCTTGGCGTTCTCGGCGAGCGCCTTGATCTGCTCGATGCTCTCAGGATCGGGGTTCGGCTTGGTGCGATCGGTGGTCGGCACGTTGTGGTCGACGACGGCCAGCGTCTTTTGCGGCGCGTGCACCTTGCGGCCAGTGGCGCGCAGGCCTTCGAAAGCCTGCGGCGAGGTGACTTCGTGCACCAGATGGCGGTCGATATAGAGCAGGCAGGTGCCGTCTTCGGCTTCGTGCACCAGATGGTCGTTCCAGATCTTGTCATACAGGGTGGTCGGTTTGGACATGAGCATCAGCTCCAGCGATGTTGTGGTAGCGGATCGGCGCGGTTAGGCGCCGGGGCAAACGAAAGGCCGGCGCAGCATCAAGCTGCGCGCGTAAGCTCCGACGTTGCCGAGGTCGCAAAGCGCCCGAAGAACCGGCCAGGCAGCCGCGAGCGATCGTCGATCACGACGCGCTTGATGGGCTCGATGCTGGTCTGATCTGGAACCATTCTACAAATATATAGCAGGCCAATCCGGAAGCGCGAGTGCTTTCAATGCGCGTCACGGCTTCAAAGCCGCGTGCGCGTGAATTCACCCTGAGGAGTGCGCCATCGGCGCGCGTCTCGAAGGCGAGGCCACCGGCGGGGCCTCCATCCTTCGCCCGGCGATGCATAGCATCGTCCGGAGACGCGCGTTCCGCGTTCCTCAGGATGAGGGATTGACACGGGTGTCACCGCACGAAGCAACAAAAAAGCGCGGGGACCGGCCCCGCGCTTTCAGTCACATCCGTATTGGTCGGATGAGCTTACTCGTTGACGGCGGCGGCGCGATCCTGCTTGTCCTGCTTCTCGACAATGCGGGCCGACTTGCCGCGGAGATTGCGCAGGTAATAGAGCTTGGCGCGACGGACCTTGCCGCGGCGCACCACCTTGATCGAGTCGATCATCGGCGACATCACCGGGAAGACGCGCTCCACGCCCTCGCCGTAGGAGATCTTGCGCACCGTGAAGCTCTCGTTGAGGCCGGAGCCCGAACGGCCGATGCAGACACCTTCATAGGCCTGCACGCGGGTGCGATCGCCTTCGACCACCTTGACGTTGACGATCACGGTGTCGCCGGGCGCGAATTCCGGGATCTGCTTGGTCGCAGCGAGCTTGTCGTACTGCTCTTTTTCGAGCTGCTGGATGAGGTTCATTGAAATCTCCATCGGCGGCGCGCCCAGCACCGACGCGGGCTGCGCAAGAATTCGGTCTATCCTGATTGCGGATTTGGGCGCTCCTATAAGGCAAAGCGGAGGCTTTGTCACCCGTCTGTCGTGTTTTTTGTGCCGTGCCGCGCGATCCACAAATCCGGCCGCCTGGCCCGGGTCAGAGCCTCGGATTGGGCCCGTCGCCAAGCTGCAACCTTGGCATGATCGCCCGAAGTGAGGATTTCCGGGATCGGCCGGCCCTCGAATTCCTGCGGGCGGGTATATTGAGGGTATTCCAGTAGTCCCTCGGAGAAGGTCTCGTCCTCCCCGGAGGCCTGCTTGCCCATCACCCCCGGCAACAGCCGTACGCAGGCGTCGATCAGCGCCATGGCGGCGATTTCCCCGCCCGACAGCACGTAGTCTCCGATCGAGACCTCCTGAAGCCCGCGCGCCTCGATCACCCGCTCATCGACCCCCTCGAATCGGCCGCAGACGATGAGCGGACCCGGGCCGGACGCGAGTTCCGCGACGATGGGCTGGGTCAGTGGCCGACCCCGTGGGCTCATCAGCAGCCGTGGCCGGTCCGGCGCGATATGGGTCGCATCGATGGCGGCAGCCAGGATGTCGGCACGGAGCACCATGCCGGGTCCGCCGCCCGCGGGGGTATCGTCGACGCTGCGGTGCCTGTCGGTCGCGGAATCCCTGATGTCCCGCGGTTCCAGCGTCCACAGGCCGGAGGCGAGCGCCCGGCCCGCCAGGCTGACGCCAAGCGGTCCCGGAAACATCTCCGGGAACAGGGTCAGCACGGTGGCGCGCCATATGGTCTGAGCGGTCATCGGGTTCCGTTACGGCACCACGGCCGTGAGGTCGAGACCCTGCATCAGCGCGGCGGCTTCCACCGCGCGCTTGATGTCGGCAAGCGAAAACGCCGTGACGTTGATCTGGCGGAGATCGAGCAGGTTCTCGGCGGCCAGCGCCGCCAATTGGCCGGGCGCCGTCCGGTCGTACATGAATTGCCCGACCACCTCCCAGTCGTTCGCCAGCATTTCGCGGAACGAGAGCTCAAGCGGCGCCTCCGCGCTGCCCATCAGCACCAGCCGCCCGCCACGCTTCAGCGCGCGCAGGCAAGACAGCGTGGTCGAGGTGCTGCCGGCGTTGCCGAGCAGGTCGAGCGCGACCTCGGCCCCGCCGGCCGCGGCGCGGCGGATGATCGGAAGGTCCTCGGCTGCGTTGCCGCTGACGACGGCCGGAATGACGCGCGGACCGAAGGTCTCGCGCAGCAGTTCCAGTGCCGCCCGCTTGCGCCCGACGGCGACTACGCGTCCTGCGCCCATCGCGACGGCCAGCATCACCGCGCCCGAGCCGAAATAGCCCGACGCGCCATTAATGATGATGGTCTGTCCGCCACGCAGACCCGAACGCTGCAATCCGCCGAACGGTACGATCAGTTTTGCGAGCCCGATCAATTCGGTCGCGGGCCTGTCCTCGAGCCCCGAAAGCGGCGTCACGCAGGCTGCCGGCCAATGCGCGACCTCGGCAAACACGCCGTCGCGCCAGCGTGTCTGCAGGGCCAGCGCTTCCGGCGTGGTTGTCATGGCCGTAAGCCCGATCAGGATCTGCGGCGGCTCGCGGTCGGGCACATCGCCGCGCAGATGCGGGCTCAGGAAGACGCGGTCGCCGGCTTCGACATGACTGACATTGTCGCCGACCGCGAACACACGCGCGATGGCGTTTGTCCCGGGCACGAATGGCATCGGCGGCAGGCTGTAGGGCACCGCGCCTGACAGCACCTTGCCTGTGTAGGAAAGCACCATGCCGGCTTCGATGCGTACCACGACGCCGTCGGGTGCGGGCGCTGGTGTCTTCACTTCATCGAGGCGGAGATCGTTATGCGCGTGCAGGCGCCAGGCTTTGTGGGTGTCCGTCATCGCGACTGTTCCCAAATCCGTCGTCCCGGCGAACGCCGGGACCCATATGTGGACGGCCCCCGTGGCACAAGAGCTTTTGAGGTGATCGGATCGCTTGCATCCATATGTCCGGCCTGTTTGATGCGATCGGATGATCGCTGGCCAAGATGGGATGCGCGAGG
>NZ_JBVAPG010000198.1:0-13038 GCF_055413685.1 Bradyrhizobium sp. LeoA1Lang
TCGAGCAGTGCAGGGAACAACGTGCTCTGTCCGCGATCAACCCCCTCTACGAATCCCGCCATCGCTCGTCCCCCGCCGATTCACTGGAGAATAATAGCAGAGGCACAGTTTTCACACGGCCTGGGCCCCAAGCAGCGGTTGCAGTATGTCCGCTATTCCGCCGCTGTTACGGGATAAGCAGACATTCGGCGAATAAGCCAAGAATGACGCGATTGCGCCTAAGCGGACACTTTCGCACGAGGACCCTGGTCGTACGTGGAACTCGTAGCGAGTGATACGACCGTTCGCCACCCCGACGGATCCGATCGCAGCGGCATGACCGATCCACGTTGTGGGTAACGAGCAGGAAGCTCGTCCCCGAATCGCGGTTGACCTTGGCAATCAATTGGAAAACGTCGTCGGCTGCTATATGGTCATCGGCCGCAAGTAGGAGACGTTCTGCGTGCTGCTGGAGCAGACGCCTTCGGAACGCCGGCGCGTCCAGCGAACCCTTAAGCTGCTCGTCTATGAAGCGATGGCAAACCGGAAACACCGCACTGCGCTGCCTTGCCGCGGCAGCGCTCGCGATTTCCCTGGTCGTCGGCTGGGCGTTTGAGCTGCGCGCCGAATCCGAAACGCCGGCTGTAGGAACTCTTTCGCCCGCGGCCTTGAAGCAGCTTGACGACACCATTCGCAATGAGATCACGACCGGCAAGATTCCTGGCGGCATCCTGCTGATCCAACAACACGGCAAGCCAGTCCATTTCGAATGCTTCGGCGTGCGGGACCCCGACACGGGGCTGCCGATGACGCCGGATACGATTTTCCAGATCTATTCGATGTCGAAGGCCGTTACGTCGGTTGCGGCGATGATGCTGGTCGACGAAGGCAAGCTGGCTCTCGACGATTCCGTGTCGAAATACATTCATTCCTTTGCGGACGCCAAGGTCGGTGTCGATATGTCCGACGAAGCAGGAAAGTATCCGCTCAAGCTCGAGCCGTTGAAGCGCCCGATCACGATCAGGGATCTATTGCGGCACACTTCGGGTATCACCTACGGCTTCTACGGCGAGACCCAGGTGCAGAAACTCTATGCGAATCCTCTGTTGTATGCAGGGGATTTCAATAACGCCGACTTCGCCGACCGGATCGCAGTGCTGCCGCTTGCCGATCAGCCCGCAACGCGCTGGAATTACAGCCATTCAACCGACGTGCTGGGCCGTGTCGTCGAAGTGGCCTCGGGGCAGACGCTGTACCAATTCGAAAAGCAGAGATTGTTCGATCCGCTCGGAATGTCCGACACTGTGTATTATGTCGCGGATAAAGCGAAGTGGCCGCTGATCGCCAGGGGATTTCCTGTCGATCGCTCTCGAGTCGCTGGAATCACCGATCCTACATTGCCGCGGCGCTGGGAGTCCGGTGGAGCGGGCTTGGCCTCGACTACAGGGGACTACGCCCGCTTCCTGCAAATGCTGCTGAATGGAGGTGAACTCGACGGCAAGCGGTACCTCAAGCGTGAGACAGTCGCACTGATGACGTCGGATCAGATTGGGCCGGAGACCGGGATCATTCATGATCCCTTCTATTTTCCGGGCCCCACCAGTGGCTTCGGTCTTGGCTTTGCCGTGCGCACCTCGCCACCGCCGAATACGGACTGGCCACTCGGTGAATACCGTTGGGACGGCGCCGGCGGCAGTTTCTATTTCGTCGATCCCGTGGACGACATGTTGGGAGTCTTCATGGTGATGTCGCCCACACAGGGGGGACGGATCCAACTGAACTTGAAGACGATGATCTACGAGGCGATGGGGAGGGGCCTGCGCAAGTAACCAACCGCAAACGCACCTTATTTCGCATTTCTCGGATCTTTCGCACCTACGCCAGGCCAGTGCCTGCAAGATCGATTGTCCGTTGTTGGCCCTCCTCGGACCTATGGAGATGTCCGAGTTGAGTCCGCGAGGTGGGCCAAAGCGGAGATTGACCAAGATCGCTGTCACGCGAGTTTATGAGTACACGCCCTGATGCAAAAACGCGCCCGGCAGAACCGGGCGCGTTTTGTTTGCGCAGGCGAGAACCTTACTCAGTCGAGTACTTGAACTCCGGCATCGCCTTCAGCTCTTCCTTGGTCGCGTTGTAGACGGCGTGATCAGGGTACCAGGGGTTCGGCTTGGCGCTCGAGGTCGAGCTTGTGGCAGCGCCCGTGGTCGTCGAAGAGCCAGCGCCGCTCGCCGGCTTTGCGCCGGTATTCGCCGCGCCGGTATAGGCAACCGGCTCGTTGACGAACTTGACCTTCTCGAAGGGGACGGCGACCAGATGCTCGCCGACGCCGAGGAAGCCGCCGACGCCGATCACGACCGCTTTGATGTTGCCGCTCTTGTCCATCAACATGTCGTTGATCGAGCCGATGCTCTCGTTGCTGTCGTTATAGACGTTCAGGCCGGCCATTTTCGACCCGCGCCAGTTGCCGTGGAACGACGACGGAGCGGTGGTTGACGTGGTCGCCGCAGTGCTCGGGCGATCTCCAGTCGCCGTGTTCGGCGTTTGCGCGAACGCGACGCTTGCAAGCAGGGCCGAAGCCGCGAGACCAGTGATGGTATACTTCGCTAACATGATCGGATCCTCCAGTTCGAAATCGATGCTGAGAAAACCCGTCACGTCAGCAAGCGTTCCGTATCAAGTAGCACGGAACTTGCGACGCCGAACAAAGTGGAGCGCCAAGTCGAAAAGTTCAGAGTGAAGCGATGAACATGCGCTTCAGAAACCGCCCCAATAAGGCGGTATGCCGTAGTAGCGATGCAGCTCGGCCTCCTGCGACCGATCGCCCCAATCGAAATCCTTGTCGGCGCGGAACGACGGCGCGCGTTTCAACTCTTCATCTGATATGTCGAGCTCATAGGCTTCGAAGCGCGTGTTGTAGCGCAACCGCACCCAAGGCAAGGGGATCAGATTGGTTCCGAGGCCCAAGAATCCGCCGAAGCTGAGCACGGCGTAAGACACTTGTCCGGTGACCTTGTCGATCATCAGCCGTTCGATATGGCCGATCATCTCGCCGTTCGGCCGCCGCACCGCAGTGCCTTCGACGCGATCGCTGGCGATGAGCCGATGCGGATTGGTGCTGGCGTCGGCTGCCATCTGGCCCTCCCCACAAATGATCGAGAGGCTCAACGCCACATTCGACGACTGGTTCCTACGCCACAAATGGAACAGCCACCCTTCCCTTTTCGCAGAAGCACGTAGCCCGGGTGGAGCGAAGCACAACCCGGAACACCTACGTCAACGTTGAGAACCGGCCCCGGGTTACGCTGGCGCTCCACCCGGGCTACGCGCTCTTCGTGGGGAAGGAGCTTGGCTTAACTCTGGTAGTCGATCAGCAGCGCGGAGAACGAACTGCCATTGGCCGATGCGCTCGCGCTGCCGGCCGAATTGTAGGAACTCGACGCCGACGCCGACAGCGAATCCTGCAGCGACTGCAGGAACTGCTGCAGGATGTCGCTCACGGAATTAGTCGTGGTGGTGCTGGCGTCATCGGTCGAGGTTGAAGCATCCGACGGTGGTGGCCCGCCGGCGCCGCCGTGAGGGCCGTGGCTACCGCCGGGACCCTGCGCGAAGGCGGCCTTGAATACGCCCTGCAATTCGGTCGCCTGGTCGCTGGTCAGCTTGCCGCTGGATACCTCCTGGTTGATGAGATCATCCAGTTTGGACTTCATCTCGTCCGGCGACGGCCGCGTGCCGCCGGCCTGATCGCTGGCGCGGCTCGCCTGCATCGAGGCGTCGATATCCGTCAGCGCTGACGACAGCGCGTCCTGATCGGACGAGCTGATGGTGCCGGAATTGATTTCGGACTGCAGTTCGTCCTGCAGCCGCTGCAAAGGCGACTGATAGGTGCTGCCGGAGGCAGCCGAGATCGCGGTCATGGAATGCTCCAAATGATTCTGATAGGTACGCGTGAAACTCGCCGCGACGGTAGGGTTAACGGTCTTAACAGTGCCTTTTGCCCTGTTGCCCCCTGTTACCGCGCAGCCGTCAGAAACATTTGGAAACAAGAATCTTCGCCGCTTACCCCGAATCATCGACAAAAAGGTCAGCATGGCCCAACCGCAGCCGAACATCCTTGTCGTCGAGGACGACCGCGAGACGCGTAGCCTGATCGCGAAATATCTGCGCAACAACGCCTGCAACGTCACCACCGCCGGCGACGGCCGCGAGATGGTCCGCGCGATGACCGACCACCGGGTCGATCTTCTTATCCTCGACGTCATGCTGCCCGGCGAGGATGGCCTCAGCCTGTGCCGCAAGGTGCGCGCGACCTCGCAGACGCCGATCATCATGCTGACCGCGCGCGGCGAGGACGTCGACCGCATCCTCGGCCTCGAGATGGGCGCCGATGACTATCTGCCGAAGCCGTTCAATCCGCGCGAGCTTTTGGCACGGATCAATGCGGTGCTGCGGCGGCAGGCGGCGGCGCGCAACGCCAGCGCCATCGAAGGCGCGACCGTGCTGACGTTCCAAGGCTGGCGCATCGATTTCCGCCTGCGCGAATTGCGCAACCCCGAAGGCGCCAAGGTCGCCATGACCAGCGCGGAGTTCGACCTGCTCAGGACCTTCTGCGAGCGGCCCGGCCGCGTGCTGTCGCGCGACAGCCTGCTCGACCTCACAGGCGCGCGCAACGCCGGCTCGTTCGAGCGCTCCATCGACGTCCTGGTCAGCCGCATCCGCCGCAAGATCGAACCCGATCCGCAGGAAGCCACCATCATCAAGACGGTGCGCGCCGGCGGCTACATGTTCACGCCAAGAGTGGAAGCAGCAACAGTCGAAGCGGTGACCGCGGCGGGCAATTGACGATGAAGCTCTCCAGCTTCCTCAATCTCAGGGGCATCAGCGGGCAGATCGCGGCGCTGGTGGTCGCCTCGATCGTCGCCATCCACATCATCATCGCCACGATCTTCCTCATCTCACGGCCGGACCAGTCGGAGCCGCTTGGCGACCGCGGACATGCCCAGCTCGCCAGCGCAATCCAATTACTCGGCGCCGCCGCGCCGTCGGAACGACCGCGGCTGTCTGCTGACATCAACAACGCCTTTCCGCAACTCGGCGTCGAAAGCCTGCCGCCCGGCACCGCGCCGGCGGCCGGCGAACTGAATGAGCGCGAATTGCACGGCCTCTACCGCCGGCTCGGCGGCGCCTATCGGCTGTTTCCGCTGGCGGGCGACGGCGCAAAGATCGAGCCAAGGATCGGCATCACCCTGCCCGACGGCGCGATGATCTCGGCAAGGCTGCTCGCGGATCGGCACCGGCCGCCGTTCCTCGGCGGTCCCTGGATGATGACGCTGTTGTTCATGGTCATCAGCGTCACGCTGCTCGGGCTGTGGGCGGCACGCGCGCTGACCGCGCCGCTATCATCATTTGCGCGCGCCGCCGAAAGTTTCAGTCTCGACGGCGCGGCCGCGCCCCTGCCAGAACGCGGACCCGAAGAGATCCGTTCGGTCGCGAAAGCATTGAACCGCATGCGCGAGCGCATCACCGGCCTGATCGAGGACCGCACCAAGATGCTGGCCGCGATCAGCCACGATCTGCGCACGCCGATCACGCGGATGCGGCTGCGCTCCGAATTCATCGAGGACGAGACCCATCGCAGCCGCATGCTTCACGATCTCGACCAGATGCGCGCGATGCTGGAATCGGTGCTGTCGTTCCTGCGCAACGACCGCAAACTGGAATCGATGACGCTGACCGATATCGCCAGCACCCTGCAGCTCGTCACCGACCAGTTTTCCGACATGGGCCACAAGGTCAATTACGACGGCCCGGCCCACGCGATGGCCACTGTGCGGCCGGACGACCTGCTCCGCAGCGTCACCAATCTGGTCGAGAACGCCGTCCGCTTCGGCGCAGAGGCGACGATCCGGCTCCGCATCGCGCCGGATCGCATCACCATCGAAGTCGAGGACGACGGCCCCGGCATTTCGGATGCGCGCAAGCACGATGTGCTGGAGCCGTTCGTGCGCGGCGACGAGGCGCGCAACATGGACGAGTCCGAAGGCTTCGGCCTCGGGCTTTCCATCACCAACGCGATCGTGCTCGCGCATGGCGGGACATTGTCGCTGCACGACAAACAGCCGCACGGGCTCGTGGCGCGGATCGAGTTGCCGGTACGCGGAAAAGAGGAGCGCTCTGCGGCCTGACTTCAGGCGGCCAGCGGCGCCTGCTCGCTGCCGTGCTCCGGATAGATCGCAATGGCCTCGAAGCGGTAATCGCAGGCGCGGCAATGCCAGAGATAGAATATCCGGCCACCATCCTGCTCGACCCAATCCGGCTTCGCGATCGGCTTGCCGCATTGTGCGCAAGGATTTCCACGCGGCAGATCAGCGGAATCAAAGCGGGTCATGATGCGTCTCCCTTTGTCGACTTTTCTTGGTCGGTTTTATTGATTGTCGTTTCTTGAATTATCGTTGCCGGCAGATAGGCGCTGAACCCTGCGCCTGCCATGCAAAATCCTACGGTGGCTTTGAGTCATTTGCGCGACAAGGCGCTTGCCGCCGTGCAGCAAATCGTCGTCTAAGACTTTACTAAAGCCCGCCCTATAACGCCTCGTTTTCGCCACATAGCTGCCCGGCCGCCGCAACAATCGGGTTGCGTAAGTGGAACAAACTATTCCGTCGCCGAGATCGCATCCGATGAAATTCCCTTTCGCTCTCACCTTGCTCGTGGCTATTGCCGCGGTGCTTCTCGGCCCGCCTGCGCAGGCGCAGCAGCGATCGCAATATGAGGCGCTGGTCGCCAGCCATTCCCAGGCCAATCTGGTTCCTGACGAGCTGGTGCACCGGGTGATCGTGCGCGAGAGCAAGTATCATCCGAACCTGATCGGACGCGGCGGCGCCATCGGGCTGATGCAGATCAAGCTCGCGACTGCACGCGGCCTTGGCTACAAGGGCGATGCGGCGGGCCTGCGCGATCCCGAAACCAACCTCACCTATGGCATCAAATATCTCGCCGGCGCCTATCGTGCCGCCGGCGGCAACCACGACCGCGCCGTGCATTACTACGCCAGCGGGTACTATTACGCCGCCAAGCAGCAGCGGCTGCAGCACCTGAGGGAATCCAAGAGGGAATCCCGCCCGACGCTCGCCGCCGCATCGCAAAAAGAGCAGGCACAGGCCGAGACGCCGGAAAGCGCGGTCGACGCCAACGCACAGCAGATCCCCGGCAACTGAGGGGGCCTGGCCGTAAGGCGGCGTTGACAGCTCAGCACATCTGCTTACATTAGACGCGTTCCGAGGGGTGCTCCGAGGAGGAGCTGAGATACCGCACGCTTGGGGTTGGCCATTCCGGCCGATATCCGGGACCGCGGTGACCCTTTGAACCTGATCCGGGTCATACCGGCGAAGGGACAGGGATGTACCAGAATAAGAGTCCGCGGGGGGATTCCCCCGTATCTATCATCGGCGCAGGCATTGCAGGCGCCTGGCAGGCGCTATTGTTCGCGCAGGCCGGTCACGCGGTGACTTTGCACGAGCGCAGTGACGCCGCGATGACGGAATCCACAAGCCATTGGGCCGGCGGCATGCTGGCGCCCTATTGCGAGGCCGAGGTCGCCGAGCCCATCATCAGCCGGCTCGGCCAGCGCTCGCTCGATATCTGGCGGCGCGAATTGCCGGATACGCCGTTCAACGGCTCGCTGGTGGTGGCGCATGCGCGCGAGCGCAACGATTTCGAGCGCTTTGCCCGGATGACGGAAGGTCATGAGCGGCTCGATGCGTCAGGCGTTGCGCAGCTCGAGCCCTCGCTCGACGGCCGTTTCCGCGACGCGCTGTTCTTTCCGGGCGAGGGCCATGTCGAGCCGCGCCGCGTGCTGCCCAGGCTGCATGAGCGCATCCTCGCCGCCGGCGGCACCATCAAGTTCAACAGCGACATCAGCGCGGAGGATCTCGAGGGCATCGTGATCGATTGCCGCGGCCTGTCGGCGCGCGACGGAGAGCCGGAGCTGCGCGGCGTCAAGGGCGAGATGATCCTGATCGAGACCGCGGAGGTGGAACTGTCGCGTCCGGTGCGGCTGATCCATCCGCGCTGGCCGCTTTACGTGATCCCGCGCGAGGATCATCTGTTCATGCTGGGCGCGACCTCGATCGAGGCCGAGGACACCGGCGTCAGCGTCCGCTCGGCGCTGGAGCTTCTGGGCGCGGCCTATGCGGTGCACCCGGCCTTTGCCGAAGCGCGCATCCTCGAATTCGGCTCCGGCCTGCGCCCGGCCTTTCCCGACAATCTGGCGCGGATCACGATCGACAGGAAGAAGATCTCGGTGAACGGCCTTTACCGCCACGGCTTCCTGCTTGCGCCGGCGCTGGCGGAGCTGACGCTCGCTTACGTCGCGCGCGGCCAGATCGACAATGAGGTGATGCGATGCGTGTGATCGTCAACGGCGAACCGCGGGAGATAACCGCTGTAAGCGTCGACGCGCTGCTCGCCGAGCTCGACTACGAAGGCACCCATTTCGCGATCGCGCTGAACTACGACGTGCTGCCGAAGAGCCGCTGGGCCGAGACCGCGCTCAAGGCCGGCGACGAGATCGAGATCATCACGCCGCGGCAGGGAGGGTGATTGCCATGACCGCAACCTCTCCTCCCGTCGTCCCCGCGAAGGCGGGGACCCATAACCACAGGCCATCGTTGCGACGAAGAGCGTCCGCCAGAGTGCCCCAAGAGAAATCACGCGTTATGGGTCCCGGCCTTCGCCGGGACGACGAGTGGTGTGCGCGCTCCACACACTCGGCTGTCGTCCCCGCGAAGGCGGGGACCCATAACCACAGGGCTTTGTTGTGACGACGAGCGTCTGCCGGAATGCCACAAGAGAGATCACGCGGTATGGGTCCCGGCCTTCGCCGGGACGACAGGGTGACACCATGCTGAACTTCTACGGCAAGACCTTCTCCTCCCGCCTGCTGATCGGCACGGCGCTCTATCCTTCGCCCGCGATCATGCAGGCAGCGATCCGCGCGTCCGGCGCCAATATCGTCACCGTGTCGCTGCGGCGCGAAGCCGCCGGCGGCAAGACCGGGGATGCGTTCTGGTCGCTGATCCGCGAGCTCGCCGTCACCGTGCTGCCCAACACCGCCGGCTGCCGCACCGTGCGCGAGGCGGTGACCACGGCAAAGCTCGCGCGCGAATTGTTCGGCACGAGCTGGATCAAGCTCGAAGTCATCGCCGACAACGACACGCTGCAGCCCGATGTCGTCGGCCTGGTCGAAGCCGCCTCCATCCTGATCAAGGACGGTTTCGAGGTGTTCCCCTATTGCACCGAGGATCTTTCGGTGGCGATGCGGCTGGTCGATGCCGGCTGCAAGGTGGTGATGCCCTGGGCCGCGCCGATCGGCAGCGCCAAGGGGATCACCAACCGCGATGCGCTAAAACTGCTGCGGGACCGCTTGCCCGACATCACGCTGGTGGTTGACGCCGGCATCGGCGCGCCCTCGCATGCGGCCCACGCGCTCGAGCTCGGCTACGACGCGGTGCTGCTCAACACGGCAGTTGCGAAAGCCGCCGACCCCGTCGCGATGGCGAATGCATTCCGCCTCGGCATCGAGGCCGGCCGCGCCGCTTATGAGGCCGGGCTGATGGACGCGCGCGATTTCGCCTCCCCCTCCACTCCTGTCATCGGGACTCCGTTCTGGCATGCCGTATCCTGATCCATTCTATCCCGTCGTCGACAGCGTCGCCTGGGTCGAGCGGCTGACCAAGCTCGGCGTCGGCACGATCCAATTGCGCGCCAAGGATCTGAACGACTCCGAAGCGCTGCAGATCGTCACCGATGCGCTCGCGGTGACCAGGGGCACACCGACAAAACTCGTCGTCAACGACTATTGGCGCGCGGCGATCGTCGCCGGCGCCGAGCATCTGCATCTCGGCCAGGAGGATCTCGCCGATGCCGACCTCGCCGAGATCCGTAAAGCGCGGCTCACGCTCGGCATCTCCACCCATGACGACGAGGAGCTGGCGACCGCGATGAAGGCCGAGCCGGATTACATCGCACTCGGCCCGATCTTCCCGACCACGCTGAAGTCGATGCGCTTCGCGCCGCAGGGGATTCCGAAGATCACCGAATGGAAGGAGCGCATCGGCGACATCCCGCTGGTTGCGATCGGCGGCATCAAGTTCGAGCAGGCCGCGGAGATCTTCGCCGCCGGCGCCGACTCGATTGCCGTCGTCTCCGACATCACCCAGAACGCCGACCCCGATGCGCGGGTCAGACAATGGCTTGGCGCTTCAGCCAAAGCCGCTTGAAGTAAGAAGTTTTAAGGAGGAACTCCATGAACATTCGTTCCAACCCTGACACCACCATTCCCGCCGTCACCACGGGGCCGCTGCCCTCCTCGCGCAAGATTTTCTCCACCCCCGACGCGGCGCCGGACGTGCGGGTGCCGCTGCGCGAGATCATCCTGAGCGAAGGCGCCGGCGAGCCCAATCTTCCCGTCTACGACACCTCGGGCCCCTACACCGATCCGTCCATCGTGATCGACGTCAATGCCGGCCTGCCGCGCAATCGTCTCGCCTGGGTGAAAGAGCGCGGCGGCGTCGAGGAATATGAGGGGCGCACGATCAAGCCGGAAGACAACGGCAATCTCTCCGCCGACAAGGCGGCGCGCGCCTTCACCGCGCATCACCAGCCGCTGCGCGGCCTCGACGGCCACAAGATCACCCAGCTCGAATTCGCCCGCGCCGGCATCATCACCAAGGAGATGATCTACGTGGCCGAGCGCGAGAATCTCGGCCGCAAACAGCAGCTCGAGCGCGCGGAAGCGGCGCTCGCCGACGGCGAAAGCTTCGGCGCCTCGGTGCCGGCCTTCATCACGCCGGAATTCGTGCGGAGCGAGATCGCGCGCGGCCGCGCCATCATTCCAAGCAACATCAACCATGCCGAGCTCGAGCCGATGATCATCGGCCGCAACTTCCTGACCAAGATCAACGCCAATATCGGCAACTCCGCGGTGACGTCGTCGGTCGAGGAGGAAGTCGAGAAGATGGTGTGGGCGATCCGCTGGGGCGCCGACACCGTGATGGACCTCTCGACGGGGCGCAACATCCACACCACCCGCGAATGGATCTTGCGCAACTCGCCGGTGCCGATCGGCACCGTGCCGATCTACCAGGCGCTGGAAAAGTGCAACGGCGATCCGGTCCAGCTGACCTGGGAATTGTACAAGGACACGCTGATCGAGCAGTGCGAACAGGGCGTCGATTATTTCACGATCCACGCCGGCGTGCGCCTGCCCTACATCCATCTCACCGCCAACCGCGTCACCGGCATCGTCTCGCGCGGCGGCTCGATCATGGCGAAGTGGTGCCTGGCGCATCACAAGGAGAGCTTCCTCTACACCCATTTCGACGAGATCTGCGACCTCATGCGCAAGTATGACGTCTCGTTCTCGCTCGGCGACGGCCTGCGTCCCGGCTCGATCGCCGACGCCAACGACCGCGCGCAGTTCGCCGAACTGGAGACGCTCGGCGAACTCACCAAGATCGCGTGGGACAAAGGCTGCCAGGTCATGATCGAAGGCCCCGGCCACGTGCCGATGCACAAGATCAAGATCAACATGGACAAGCAGCTCAAGGAATGCGGCGAAGCCCCGTTCTACACCCTTGGGCCGCTGACCACGGACATCGCGCCGGGCTATGACCACATCACCTCAGGCATCGGCGCCGCGATGATCGGCTGGTTCGGCTGCGCCATGCTCTGCTACGTCACGCCGAAGGAGCATCTCGGCCTGCCCGATCGCAACGACGTCAAGGTGGGCGTCATCACCTACAAGATCGCCGCCCACGCCGCCGACCTCGCCAAGGGTCACCCGGCCGCGCAACTCCGCGACGACGCGCTGTCGCGCGCCCGCTTCGACTTCCGCTGGACCGACCAGTTCAACCTCGGCCTGGACCCCGAGACCGCAAAGAACTTCCACGACGAGACCCTGCCGAAGGAAGCCCACAAGGTCGCCCACTTCTGCTCGATGTGCGGCCCAAAGTTTTGCTCGATGAAGATCACGCAAGATGTGCGGGACTACGCCGCTACGCTGAACGATCCCGCGAGCATCGGGATGTCGATGCAGGGCACCATCGAGGACGGCATGGCGGCGATGAGCCAGAAGTTCAGGGAGATGGGCAGCGACGTGTATCTGGATGCGGAGAAGGTGAAGGAGAGTAACAGGGTGTTGTAAGGACTACGCAGTCACCCGGATCACAATGACCGATAGTCTGACCGGCGAGGCCGGGACTTGGTCTGAACATCCATAGCGGAGAGAACGGCCGGGCATTTGCCCGGCCGTTCTGCTGCAACTGTGGCGCGCCTATAGCGTGATGCGATTTGGTTGAATCGGCGGTGAGTTCACTTCACCTCTCCCGCTTGCGGGAGAGGTCGGCGCACCCGGATCGGCGCTTCGCGCCGTCCGAGTACAGGCTCCGCGCCGGGTGAGGGCTCTCTCCCACGGATAGCCCCATCGCGGAGACACCCTCACCCCGGCCCTCTCCCGCAAGCGGGAGAGGGAGCGCAGCGTTCATCGCGGATACAATTCGACCTGATCTCATCATGCTCTAAGAAGTGATCGAACCTGAAGAGCCCCTCTAACGACAAACTTTCGGATGCCGTTGCCAGCCATTTTGGTAGCTAGTCAGATTCTCCAGCCATCCTAAAAGCATGCGCAAGTCTCAATTGGCAGACGTGGGGATAACGATATGAGATCGAATAGTGCCTTCCGCGCCAAAGCAAGAGCTGCATTTCTCCATCGGATTGCGAATCGAACCCAGAGCGATGGCTTGCACCTTGAGAACAGAGTAAGCGGAACGCGACCTCGCCTCGCGTGCGATGAGTCCAAGAAGTCATCTGCCGTTGATGATCTGCCGGAACACATCCGCAGGTTCTGCCAGCGATTTTTCTCCGACAACAGAAGCCTCCTCTAGCATTACAGTTGTCTTTTTGTTTTGAAGTGCGCGCGCTGGGCGGCGGCCTGGTGAGCTCTACGCCAAAGTGACCATGCGATGATGTGTGCGGGTTGGATTCGCTTTCGAGCGAGTCTGATGG
>NZ_JBVAPG010000199.1:0-13002 GCF_055413685.1 Bradyrhizobium sp. LeoA1Lang
TGGCTTCGTCGCCGGTCAGCACGAAATCGCCGATGATGGCTGCCTTGCCGCCCCCCGTCGGCTGGAAGTTGATGGACTGTGCCACACCCATCGGGCCGACCGGTGCGAGTTGCATCCCAGCTTCGCTAACCGGATCGCGCCGCGGAACGGCGAAGGCGTAGACACCGCCATTGTTCTGTCCCTTGGCGCCGATGATCTGATCGAGCTGTGCGGTATCGAGGTCGATGGCGGGCGGCGCGGCCGCTGCTGAGGGCGCCAGCGGCGTTTTGCTCACTGCCAGCGCGTCGCGGATGGCAGCAGCCAGCTTCACGGGATCGCCGTGACCGCCGACATGCATGTAGAGAGTCGCAGGGCTTGCCCGGAGCAGGTGATTGTGAACGGCGGTGATCTCGATCCCGCCTGCGATGAGCTTCGCCATGACCGGATTGATCTCGGTTTCCAGCAGCACGAGGTCGCCCATCACCATGGCTTCACCGTGAATCGGCATGAACGCAACCCAGCCACCGAGCGCAAGCGTCGGCTTGATGGTCACGCCATCCAAAGTGACGGTCAGATCGCTGCGCGGGAATCCATAACGATGCACCTCGCCGGAGACGGCCGGCTTCCGGCCGAGTATCTCATCGACCTTTTGCCACTCGATTGCCTGGGCACGCGCACTGGAGATGAACGGCTCGGTGAAGATGTACCAGTCGGTGGTCTGCGCATTCGCAACTGACGCGGATGACAGCGCCAGAATTGAAGCGGCCAAAAGATATCTGAGACGAATGGTGAACCTCCATGGTTGGATAGAAGGGCCTCCGCCTGCAACGTGTCTGGAAGGAGCGAACAGCGTCATTTTGAGAGGCCCTCGTAAGACCGTTCGACGGCAGACCAATTGATGGCCGATATGAACGCGCCGACATAGTCGGCAGCCTTGGCGCCGTAGTCGATGTGATAGGAATGCTCGTACATATCGAGCGCCAGGATCGGCGTGCTCCCGGCAAGCGTATGGCAGTGATCGGATGCCCATTGATTGAGGAGCTTCCGGTCACGCGGCGACCACGTCAGCAGCACCCAGCCGGAGCCGCCACCGAGCGCCTTGCCCATGGCGACGAATTCGGCACGCCAGCGTTCGTATGAACCGAAATCGCGCGTGAGCGCATCCTTCAGGCTTGTTCCGGGCTCGCTTTCATCACCAAGGCCATCGAAGAACACTTCATGCAGGATCATCGAATTGCTCGCGATGAGTTGCTCACGCTTCAATCCGTTGAGCAGGAACCCCGGCGCGGTCGCGTAGTCGAGTTCGGCAAGCTTCTCATCGATCAGGTTCAGCCGCTTTACCGCGCCGCCGTAGTTGTTCTCGTAATGGCTGATGATCATTCGCTCCGACATGCCGCGCACGCGGCTCGGATCGCAGGAAAGGGGTTTCATGGTGTAGGTCATGGCAGCCTCCTGACGCATGCACCGGCAACTAACCGGGCGCTGGGAACGCCGGCGGCCAAAGGCACAGTCAGATCAGAAAGCTTGCGGGACGGGACCCGAATAACGGCAGACATGATGCGCCCTTGGTGAAAACCGGACGCGATTCTTGGGCATGTCGCCTCGTGGGGAGATCGCTTTCCCCATGCGTGCAAATAAGGCTGAGAGCGCGAACTTGTCAATGCGGAACGAGCCCAGTCTCCGCAGCGTGATGGACGGAGCGCTTGGAACGACAGCGAAGCTGACCCTCTCCCATTCCGATCCCGGTAGCCTAGCAAGGGCGCCGACTTCAATCGGCTGCTGTGATGCTGTAGTCGCTGAGGTACATGTGGCGGTCAGGCCCCTTTGACCAAAGGCCGATGCGCCCTGACAATGGCTGCGCCAACGTGTCCTCAAGGTAGAACTTGCCGTCGAGCCAGCCCTCGACCTTGGTGCCGTTAATGCATTGATCACGCTGACCGCGCGGCGACTTCCGTTGTCGCCGCGCGTCGCGCGAGGCTTATCGACTGATCGAAGCGCGGCGCCGCTCAGTCATCATCATCGTCATCGATTACGCGCAATCGCCCGTTTTGCGCGTCTACGACGATCTTGCTGATTTGGCCCTGCTTCGAACCGACAGCTTCGAAGTATCGCCCGTCGCGGACAATTTGCACGTTCGACCAGCCATCGGACTGCAGCTTCTGACGCATCTGGTCTTCGGTCACCGGCTGATCACCCCCAATGAACGCGGGACCTTGCCTCGGTTCCGCCGTCACCATTGCAATACCGGCGATGCCCGCCAACATCAGGCCGGCGGCCGCCCAGATAAATTTCCGAGTCATTGCGCTTCTCCTTTTCGTCGAGACGAATGCCCCCCAAATCGAACACATCTTCTCGCGCGAAGTGAAATACGTGGCCCTCGTCATAGCCGCGCAAGGTAGTGCGCCAGCGCCGCGATATCCTGGTCGCTCAGTGGGTAGGCAACCTCGGCCATCGCGGCGACGCCGCCGCCAGATCGAACGCCGGCCTTGTAGTCGTGGAGGGCCTTCAAAAGGTAATCCTCGCGTTGCCCGGCGATACGGGCAACGGCTTTGCTGCCGGCATAGTTATCGCCGTGACAGGAGGCGCAACGTCCGACTGCCGCCGCCTTTTTGCCGGCGTCTGTCAAGTCAGGATGGTCGTCCGGCTCGTTTGCCGTCGTCGAATCGGGAGCCTTGAGCGAAGCGAAATATGCGCTGAGGTCGCGAACATCTTCGTTGCTGAGTTGTTCAGCAATCGGACCCATGACCTCATTCTTGCGCGCGCCGCTGCGAAAGAAAACCAGTTGCCATTGCAGGAACTGATCGGGCTGCGACGCCAAGGATGGCGTGTTCTCCGTGGTGGAGACGCCCTTGTCGCCGTGACATGCCGTACAGACCTCTGCCTTGTTCTTCCCAGCATCTGCTTCCGCGGCAACGCTATACGTCGACGCGCCGATCGGCACTGCCAGAAGGAGTGACAGCGATAGGCGTCTCCAATTTCTGCCGAACGCGCGCCTGCGACGCATCCGGCAAGGCATGCTTGTAATACGCGCCACCGCCTTATTCCTTCCTGAGCCCGACGATGGTCTTCTCCCCATCGATGGTCTCGACAGTGAGTTCGACATCGTCGCCGTAGCGAACGGAATCAAAGAGTAGGCCGTCCTGTACCTTGAGGTCCGCCGTCGCACCGGGTGTCAGGCGCACGATGATCCGATCGTGGCGTTGGTCCACCTCCGCGACGACTCCTCGCAACGTCTCCTGCGGCCTTGCCCGCGTCGCCAGCGCGGGAGCGAGATCGTCGATCTGAGTGGTGAGGACCTGCTGGGTTGCGTCACGATCCAAACTGATCGCCGGTGAATCAAGAGGGCGCGACGCGACATGCGCAGGGGCAAGTATCACGGCTGAGATCGCGAGAGCCCGGAGGCTGACTCGGCTTGTCCCGAGCAGGCGCCCTATCCAGACGCGTGACAGGTTTGCGCGAAAATCGTTTGCGCGAAAATCGGGATCACGGACGATAAGTCGAATCCGAGAGGAGAACCTGATGGCAGACATGCGGCGTCCTTGGTGAAGTTCGGACGCGATTCTTGGGCATGTCGCCTCGTGGGGAGATCGCTTTCCCCAGACTTCTCTGGTAAACCGATCGCAGCTACGCTGTCTATCGCTTCTCAGATGACAAGCATGGCTCCGGAGATCAGCAACAAACCGAGGATGATCTTTCGGAACACTGCTTCGTCAATATACTCAAACAGCTTCAAGCCCAGCCATGTTCCTGCCATCACACACGGCAAGCCCATCACGAGCAGTTTAACGGTCTCGGCCGTGACGGTTCCCTTCGCGCCGAGCCAGAGCGCGCTCATGAGAAAGACGGCAACCGCGACCGGCTGGAAGATCGTTCGCTGAACCTCCTTCGGCCAACCTCGCAGATTGCACCAGATCGTCACAAGGATGCCCGCGAGACCAGTGAGCCCTCCGAGCACGCCATTGAGGAACCCGACCACGGCATCGGCAGCATTTCCTCCTCCGGAGATTGGCCCAAGCTTTGGACGAATTAATCCGTAAACGCTGTAGGCGATAAGGAAAACGCCGACTGCAGTTCGGATGGTTCGGGGATTGGACCAGGTCAATAGCGCGACACCGGTTGGAACGCCGAAGGCAGCGCCGAGTACGAAGGGCAAGAGCTTGCGCCAATCGAGCGTGCCGCGGAGTTTCCAGACCGAATAGCCCTGCACAAGCAGGCCAAACCCAACAATGAGGGTCGCAGTCTGCAAAGGCGTTAGGATGTAAAGCCACAACGAAGCCGCGACCAGGCCAAAGGCAAAGCCCGAGAGGCCCGCAACGAAGGCGCCAGCGAAGGTGGCAATCAGGAAAAGTGGCAGCTCCAATGTCAACCCATCCATGCGCTCGCTCCATACCACAGCGAGCAGCGCTTGCATGGGGTCACCATTTTACGGGGAGGCTGCGACGTCCCCGTTAGGAGAATAGAGCAGGACGGCCCCAAGGGGCAACGCCTCTATGCGGCGATTCCTGGTCGCGACGGTGATCAGGGAAGGGATAGCCGTTGCCAGATCTTCCATCGCGTCTCGCGAAGGCAGATCAGTCTCCGCTCTCCTTGAGCGGATTCAGCGACCAGCCAAGCTTGTTGAGCTTACGCAGATCCCTGGAAGCCTCTGCCAAGAGCCAATCGCGGAATGTCACGATCTTCGGCTGGGCTGCCGTCGCCTTCGGACAAATGATCCAGTAGGTCTTCGACAGTCGCAACGCCTCTGGAAACGGCCGCACCAGCCGTCCGTTGATCAGGTCCCACGCCGCCAATGTCGTACGGGCAAGCGCGACACCCTGCCCGTTGATCGCCGCGTCGATCACCATGCTGGCCCGATTAAGCACTGGGCCGTGGATGATATTCGTGTCGTTGACGGCCGCCGCCTGCAGCCACCTGGACCAATCGGTTCGGCTGTCCATATGGATCAGCGGATAGTTGAGGATATCGGCCGGCTTACTGAGCCGTCGCCGCCCTGAAAGAAGCTTTGGACTGCAAACGGCAAAGAGCTGTTCGGCACTCAGCTTGACCGTATCGAACCCAGGCCAATTGCCTTCGCCATGGCGCACCGCAAGGTCGACTTCCTCTCGCGCGAAGTCGACGTGATGAAGCGTTGCGGAAACGCGAAGGTCGATTCCGGGGTGGGCTTCGGCAAAAAGGCCCAGCCGGTGAACGAGCCATTTGGCGGCGAAGTCCGGCGAGGTGCTGACGGTAAGGACGCCGGCGTTCTGCCGCTGCAGAAGCCGCTCGGTGCCAACCGCAATGCGGTCCAGCGCATCGCGCACGATGGTGAGATAGTCCTTTCCTGCCTCGGTGATGATCAGGCGCTGGCGCTCGCGATTGAACAGCTTGATCGCAAGCTCGGCTTCCAGCGCCTTGACCTGATGGCTCACCGCCCCCTGTGTGACGCAAAGCTCCTCGGCCGCGCGGGTAAAGCTTTCATGCCGCGCGGCGGCTTCGAAAGCCTTCAGCGCATTCAAGGGCGGCAAGCGTGGACGCATCGCAAGGACTTCATGAGAAAAACTAGGGCCGGCCAGAAAAAGGATGCTTTGCGGATAACGGCCCGCCGACCTTATGGGAAAGCTCCAACGCAGCATTTCATGAGATTTGGAGCTTGTCGATGTCAACCTTGATCACGGATGCCTTCTCGTTTCCGTTCATTCCGTCGGACGCCCCTCCCATCCGACTTCATCAATCAGATTCCGGACCTGGCCCGGCTATTGGATGGCGCGGATGGTCAGCCTGGGCGGCCCGGCGCAGGCTGCGCGGGGCGCTCCGCGAGCTTTCCGAACATAAACACCTGCTCGCAGACATCGGCCTGACCCGCGAACAGGCCCTGGAGGAAGCAGCCAAACCCTTTTGGCGATAGCGACTGCCAAGGGAGGAAAACAAGGGAGGAAAAGATGGGAGATCCGATTGTCTATGGCTTCCCACGAAGCACCTATGTCAACATCGTTCGCCTGATCCTGACGCACAAGGACGTGGCGTACGGCTTTCACGACCTTGAGCCCGTCATGGGCCAGCGCGAGCATTTGGCGCTGCATCCATTCAACCGCGTTCCGATCCTGAAGCACGACGACTTGATCGTCTACGAGACCAGCGCGATCGCCTCCTACGTCGACGAGGCGTTTGACGGACCACGGCTGACGCCGCGGGATGTCCGCCAGCGGGCGCGCATGAACCAGTGGATCGGCGCGGTCAATTCCTACTACTACCCTTACATGATCTACCATGTGACCCACGAACGCCTGGTCTTTCCCGAACTTGGGATTGCGTCCGATGAAAAGGTCGTGGCGCATGCACTGCCGAAGGTCGAAACGGCGCTCGCGGTGGTGGAGCGAGAACTCGCTCATGGCCAGGACTACCTGCTTGGTTCGGAACTGACGATTGCGGACTTCTTCCTCCTGCCGAGCACGTTTGCATTCAGCTTGACCGAAGAAGGCAAGGCCATGTACCCGAACTATCCGGCCTTTTGCCGATGGCGCGAGCGCATGGAAAACCTGCCGGCGACGCGAAAGCTGCGCGCGATCCTGCCGCCGCGCGAACCGATTCCGCATGCCCGCGAGTGGGCGAAATCGCACCGCCCAAAATACTGACCTTGCAGATCCAGCCTTGCCCGAAACTCCTGCAAGGACTAATTTGAAGCTACGGGGAAATGCAGACTCCCCGGCAGACGGCCCAAACCGTCCAAGCTCTGTGCAACGCTCGATTTTCGAGGAGATTGCACGTGGACGGAGTTCTCATTCGATCTATCAGACGGATTGCCCGCTCTCGGCGGCGTCGCGACGTGAGGTCGCCATGCCCCTGAAGAGCCTTGGCGTCATCAAGATACCGGGTGCCGCGGACAGCGCCTTCGACCACGCCGCATTCGACCTCAAGACCCGGCGCGTCTTCATCGCGCATACCGCGCGCAACACCGTCGAAGTGATCGATCAGGATGCGAGTAAACACGAAGCGACGCTGCCGGGATTTCCAGGCGCAGCCGGCGCCGTCGCCGACGACGGTGAAATCCTCGTTACGAACCGCGGCTCGGCTAGCCTCGCCTGGCTGGACGCCGCGACCTTCGAGACCAAAACCGTGCTCAAGACCGCCCCACGGCCGAACGGCGCTGCGATCATCAAGCGCCTGGCCCTTGGGATCGTCGCCTGCATCGGCGACGATCGGGAAACTCCGACGCTGCGTGCTGTCAGCCTGAACGACTTCAAGCAGGTGTCTATCGATCTGCCGGGCCGGCCGCGATGGTGCGTAACCGATGCGGAGGCGAAACGGGTATTCCTCTGCATCCGCGAGCCTTCGATAGTTCTGGTTGCCAGGCTGCCCGATTTGAGCCCGATTGCGCAATGGAGGCTTCCATCAGGTGGCGCCCATGGTCTTGATATTGACCATTCGCGTGGCCGCCTCTACGCCGCCTGTGACCACGGTGCTCTGGTCGAGATCGATAGCACCTCCGGCGAGGTCACCAATGTCTGGCCGATCGCTCGCGCTCCGGATGTGACCTTTTTCAATCCAGCGACTGGCCGCGTCCACGTGGCGATTGGCGACCCGGGACTAATCGAAACAATCGATCCGCGCACCGACATGGCTATCCAGACGATAACAGGTGTCGGAGCACACACGACGGCGCTGGTCGCGCCGGACCAGCTCTACGTCATCTCACCCGCGCACGACGGAATTCTCGTTTTGGCGGATTCATAACTCACCAAGGCTAAAAATCGAACAGGAGCACCAGATGAAGTGGATTACCCGGGAACACGTCAAAGTCGATCGCGTGGCCTGCCCCTGGCTCATCAGGAAATTCGTCGACACGGATGCCGAATTCATCTTTGTGCCGGCGGATAAGGTGATGGCCGACGCGAAGCGGATCGACGCCATTCCCTACGACGTCACGGACGTCGAGCTGGGTCACCACGGCAAAGAATGCTCCTTCGAAGCGAGGCGCTGGTGCTGCTCGGCAGAATCGTGAACGGCGCTGACACAGACAATACGCTTTACCATCAAGCTGAGGGACCCGGGCTGAAGGCGGTAGCCGAAGGCTTCCGGCATCTCGGCTACAAGGACGATCATGCACTCAACGCCGCTGAATGGATCGTCTATGACGCGCTCTACGCCTACGCCCAGGAAATGGTGAAGCGTGGCAAGCCGGCCGGACAATTTGCGAATTGATTGTGAACCGTCGCGGAGCCGCACCCCTCGGCCCAAAGAACAGCTTCGGAGTCGAACGGCACGTCGTAGAAAAATAAATCGCTCATCACTGGAACCTTTATCGGCGGCCTCCATTTGCTCGCTGTCCTAATGCTAGGAGGTAGACACCATGATGAAAATTCTTTTAGCGACGGTCGCCATTCTCGCATTTGGGGCACCTTCATTTGCGCAGCAGGACAAAACTACCGGACAAGCGCCCACATCAGGCGCTTCCGCGTTCTACGTGGCTCAAGACCCCGCGACGATGAAATGTAAAGTTGTCACTGCCCGGCCTGCCCCTGGTGAAATGAAGGTTATCGGTACGGCTCATCCGACACAGACAGAAGCGCAAACAGCCTTGGCGGCTGAGAGAACTTGCGCCAAGTAATGAAGTGAAGGCGCGAGTACGGGGATGGGGATATTGGTTCGACAAAACTACTGACCCGACCTTGTGTGTACTGAAAACTTAAGCTCGGGCGTAATGGTGGTGAAGGCCACCAAGGATGGCGTGTGATTTGATGCTTCCGGTTCGTTGAATCTGGCGCGCGATCGGAGCATCTTTGTTCAACGAACGGTGCGTTCTGATGTCGTTGTAATAGCGAGCATACTCTCGCAGGATTCGACGCAGGTGCACTTCGCCCAGGACAATGACGTGTTCCAAACACTCACGCCGGATCGATCCGATCAGCCGTTCGGCAAAGCCATTCTGCCACGGTGAAGCCGGTGCGGTGGGCTTGTCCCGGATGCCCATGGCGCGCAATTGTCGCGTGACAACGCTGCCATAGATCCGGTCGCGATCGCGGATGAGGTAGCGCGGAGCCTCATCCCAGGGAAATGCCTCCGTTATTTGACGGGCAACCCATTCTGCGGTCGGATTTGCTGTGACGTTGATCCAGACGAGGTGTCTGCGATCCAGTCGGACGACGACGAAGGCATAGAGCAGGTCGATACCGATAGTTGGAACAACGAACAGGTCCATGGCGGCAATATCCGACGCGTGGTTACGCAAGAAGGTTCGCCATCCCTGGCTGGGTGGCCCCCGTCGTCTGACCATGTACTTGGCGACGCTCGACTGCGCGATCTCAAACCCGAGCCTCAGCAGTTCGCCATGGATGCGTGGCGCGCCCCAAAGCGGATTTTCGACGCTCATCCGCCGGATCAACGCGCGCAACTCGGTGTCGATCGGCGGTCGGCCTCCCTGTGGGCGCGACTTCCAGCGCCAGTAGCAGTGAAAGCCAGCCCTCTGCCAACGCATGAGCGTCTCGGGTCGGATGATGGTGAGAACCTGCAGGATCGACGGAAACCAGCGATACAGCTGGACAAGGAACCAGCGATCATGATTCGTGAGCTGGACGCGACCATGCAGCCGGCGCCGCAAAACAATTAACTGATGTCGAAGCACCGCGTTCTCGGCTTCGAGTCGCAACTTCGACTTGAATGGCGAGGCCAGGACGGCCAGCACGAAACACAGCAGCCCAATCATTCCGTCAGCTTAGGCGATTCCATCACGCTATCAACCCAGACAAGGTTTTCGGTACACACAGGCCGTTCTGCCGAACCGTCTGAAGATGAAGACCTTGCCAAAAAATCGCAGAACCCGATCGCCGATCTCGTCAGCGTTCCGTTCCAGAGCAACACGAATTTCAATACTGGGCCGTTCAACCGCACCCAGGAGGTGCTTAACATTCAGCCAGTGGTGCCGCTGCATCTTAGCGCAGAGTGGAATTTGATCTCGCGCACGATCATGCCCGTGATCAGTCAACCTAGCCCGTTTTTTAACAGCAACACGAATGGTATTGGCGACATTACCCAATCGTTCTTTTTGTCACCCACTCATCCGGGCGCTCTGATCTGGGGCGTCGGTACTTTACGATTCCGTCAGCGACTGATCCTTTCTTGGACAGGGAAAAGTACTGCTCGGTCCCACGGCAGTCTTCTTAACCACGCCGGGGCATTGGGTGATCGGCGTGTTGCTCAACAACCAGTGGTCAGTTGGCGGCAATCCATTGCGGCCTAATGTGAATGCGTTTCTCGCGCAGCCATTTGTCAACTACAACATGGCGCATGGGTGGTTTCTGACGAGCTCACCAGTTATTACCGCGGACTGGTTGGCGCCATCGGATCAGCGGTGGACCGTACCGATTGGCGGCGGCATTGGTCGAATATTCAAGCTCGGCGATCAGCCGGTGAGTGCGTACATCTCCGCATATTACAACGTAATTAGACCGGATCGCGCGCCGAACTGGCAATTGCGGGCCGAGTTGTCTCTGCTATTCCCGGAGACGTAAGTGTCGTCCGCTTTGGGTCTTGGCTGTGTGAAAACGCTCAGCACTTGATGCGCCATAGAACAAGTTATTCGTCCAAGAGCATCTTAGCCCCCCAACTCGCAACGGCACTGAACTTAAAGAACGAGCTGAAGAATGTAATTCTCGTCGCGTTTCGATATTTCGCGTTTTTGCACAGCCAGGGTCAACAGGCGCCCTTTCGCTCCCATTACGATGATTTCCGGTCAGGCCCAGCGAGCGGACATATTCGGAGTCGGCCGGAAGGTCTCAGACGGGCCAGGACCGGACGTTGCGCTGAGGAACGAGAAACCACGTCTCAGAAAAAGCCGTCTGGGGAAGTTTGAATGTTTATAGAGGGTCGTCCAAGCGGCTCGGAATGCGCTGTTTGGGCCGGCTAGAGTCTCGGACCCAAGCCAAAAATCCTTCGAATCAGAGGGTGCCGCCGCAGGAGGCGGCACCGATCTATCGCGTTATGCTCCCGGCTCAGCCTTCAATGCGGCCCGGCATGGTCTCATACCCCTTGATCAAGTTCGAATATACCCGGTTCGGCTCGTCGAGGACTTCAATTGTGTCGAAGCGCTTCAGGATCTCTTCCCAGATGATCTTCAGCTGAAATTGCGCTCACACTCGGGGTTCCTGCTTTCGCAGGAACGACAGCGAGTATTTGTTACTCTGCTTGCCCCGGCCTTCAGCGCACCGGGTCAATCGGCGTCGCGACGCCCAGGCGGGCCTCGATGGCTTCGGCCGCTTCAAGGCACAAATCCTCGCGCAACCGCCGGCCCGTGATCAGCACGCCGATCGGCAACCCCGTCGCCTCGTCGCGTCCGGCCGGCACGCAGGCCGAAGGCAGCCCGAGCAGATTGGCCGGAACCACCGGGCGCATCATCTCCTTGGTCGCGGCCGCGCCGGCGGGGGTTGCCGAATCAAAACCATGCTCGAACGGCAATTGCGTCCAGGTCGGCGACAGCAGCAACGGCCGGTCCGCCATGAAGGTCGACCATGCGCGCGCAATGCCGTCGCGTTCGGCCATCAATTGCGACCATGACGCGGTGTCGGCCAAAGGCGGTATGCCCTCATTGAAGTTGTTCAGGAAGGCCAACGCGTCAGTGCCCATCATCGGGGACAGCAAATTCAGCACCGAGCCGAAATCGCCCATGATCAGGCGGCGCCAGCAGCCGATCGCATCGTCGTAGCGCGGCGGGCAGGCTTCTTCCACGACATAGCCGGCGTCAGTCAGTGCGTGAGCGGCACGCCGCACCACAGCCGCCACCTTTGGATCGGTGCCGCCGCCGGGCGGCTCGGGCAGCACGGCCACGCGAACCGGCCGCGCCACGGCCGGCCCCTCGAACGGGGCATCGATCGACCAGGGGTCGCGCGGATGCGCGCCCATCAGGACACGCAGGCCGAGGCGCACATCCGCCACGCGGCGGGCCATCGGCCCCTGCACGTTCATCAGCTGCACCGCCAGCAAGCGGTCTTCGGCCGGCACAAAGCCCGCGTCGGGCACCCGGCCGGCGGATGGACGGATGGAGGCGATGCCGCAGGCGGTCGCGGGAATTCGCAGCGAGCCGCCGAGGTCGTTGCCAAGGCCGATCGGGCTCATGCCGCTGGCCAGCGCCGCGGCCTCGCCGCCGCTCGTGCCGCCTACGGTGCGGCCGGGATGCCAGGGATTTCGCGTCAGGCCGTGCAGCGAACTGTCGGTGTGCAAGCGCAGCGCCATGTCAGGCAGATTGGTGCGGGCGATCGGGATGGCGCCGGCGGCGCGCATGCGTTCGACGACCGGCGCATCAACTGGCATCACCGCCTGGGCCAGCGCAGGCACGCCCCAGGTCGTGGGCAGGCCGGCCATGTCGATGTTTTCTTTCACGGTAAAAGGCACGCCATGCAGCGGGCCAACGGTCTCGCCGCCGGCGAGCTTTTTGTCGGCGAGGGCCGCAGCCGCGCGGGCCTCGTCGGCCAGCACGCGCACCACCGCATTCAGCGCCGGGTTCACCGCATCGATACGCGCCAGATGGGCATCTATTACCTCCGCCGAACTCAGTTGCCGGCGCGCAATGACCTGCGCCAGTTCAGTGGCCGAGAGTTGCCAGATTTCGCTCATCGCCTACTCCAACATGAAATGCGCAGCGAAGCTGCGAGTACCCCGTCCAAACAGCATGCTTTACTCTGAGCACAGTACTAATGATCCGGCTTGCTGATGTCGTGAGACACAGATGCCCTTTCAGTTGGATGTAAGCGCACATCCGCTAACGCGTTACCGGCGCGCAGAGCCTCACACCTACCCTAGGAACCCCGAGCGAAGCTGCTCGATGATCATCACGGGCACGCACGATAAATCGTGGCCAGGGATACCGGTATGAGGTCGAATGATGATCCGTCACCAACGCCAGAACGCGCGTTTGCGATGTGGGCTAGTGGCCGATTTTGTTGAAAAAGGCGGTTGTTGCGACTCAGAGATAGCAGTGATTCAGTCTGCTTAGTTAGCAGGACTGAAGATCATGATGGGGCACCGGCAAGTCGAACAGCCTGAGTTGTTCTATGA